>QZJX01000114.1 GCA_003599395.1 Ignavibacteriales bacterium
GATGACAGTCAACACATTCCAAATCAGCATGAACAGATGTGTTAAACTTTGATTCGTTAACAAAAAGTGATACTAATTTATTGTCTCGTTCATAGGACAATGATTTGTCACCATGACACATCAAACATTCGTCATTTTGTGCCGCAGTTGTTACAAAAAACGTAAAGAAAATTATTAGATAACCAACGTTTCTACATTTTTCAATCATCATTTTTCCTGTATGAAATTTATCGTCAAATAATTGCAAAAATCATGCTAAAAATATGACATTAATAACTCATTAAAAATGAGATAATCTGATATAATTTCTTATTTGGAGAGATGAAAACAACCAAGTTTTTCATATCTAAGAAAAATCAGAATAAGATATTAGAGTATAATATCCAAAAGAAAAATATTGAGAATCGAACTCTTTGTCAAACTTTAAAGATGCCGATAATTTCTAAATGCCGTATATTAAAAAAGTGATGCAGTTGATCGTAATAAATTAATTGTTAATTAACGGCAGAAAAACTATCTTAATAAATTATAAATCAGACCAAATTAACTTAATATCTACAATTTGAGGAAATTATGAAACTCAAACTACCCGAATCTTCTTATAACTGGATTTCACTAGTGGGGGCGACAATCGCATCAATTAGTTTTTTCATGATTGTTTTCCTCTTTATAATCTCATCGGTATTCGATCGTGGGGGGTCGTATCTTGGTTTAGTCGTTTATATTATTCTTCCTGCATTTTTGATTGCCGGTCTAGTTTTGATTCCTATTGGTATGATCTGGAAAAAAAGAAGAATTAATAAACATGGCGATTCAGAAAAAAGATTACCTCTAATTGATCTGAATAATGAAAGACACAGAAATGCTTTCACAATTTTTATTGTTGGAACAATATTGTTTTTATTCATTTCAGCCATCGGTAGTTATGAAGCATTCCATTACACTGAATCGGTTGAATTTTGCGGAACTGTTTGTCACAGTGTGATGGAGCCTGAATATGTAGCGTATCAGTATTCTCCGCATGCAAGAGTAAGCTGCGTTGATTGTCATGTTGGTGAAGGTGTTGACTGGTATGTGCGTTCAAAACTTTCCGGGCTTAGACAAGTCTACGCAGTTCTTGCCAATACTTATCCGACTCCAATCCCAACTCCGATTACAGACCTGCGTCCTGCAAGAGAGACTTGTGAAAGATGTCACTGGCCGGAAAAATTCTATGCTCAAAAATTTAGATTGGAAAGACACTACTTAAATGATGAAACAAATAGCGAATGGGATATTTACTTAACCATGAGAATCGGTGCAACACATAGCGCACTCGGTTTAACCGAAGGAATTCACTGGCATATTAATCCGGACGTAAAAATTGAATACATTCCAGCAACCGAAAAACGCGAAGAAATTCCCTGGGTCAGATATACAAACTTAAAAACCGGTGAAGTAACAATTTATGAAGATCAAGATAATCCAATTGATCCAGCTGAAATGGCTAACATGAAAGTGAGAGAAATGGATTGTATGGATTGTCATAATCGTCCTTCGCATAATTATAAACCACCGGCATTTTTTGTTAATAATGCACTTACCGCCGGAACAATGCCGAAAGAGTTGCCCGAACTAAAATCAATTTCTATGGAAATTTGTTCTGAAGAATTTGAAACTAGGGAAGAAGCAAATGAATATATAAGAACAACTCTGTCGGAGTTTTACGAAAGTAATTATCCCGAATTTGATCAAGCATTAGTTGAAAAAGCAATTGTTGGTTTACAAACAGAATACAACAGAAATATTTTCCCGGAAATGAAAGTTAAATGGGATCAATATCCGAATCATATTGGGCATGTTGAGTTTAACGGTTGCTTCAGATGTCACAACGATTTACATATGAGTGAAGAAGGAAAAGTTATCTCGAAGGATTGCAATCAATGTCATTATATAACCGCACAAGGACCACCTGATAATCTGCAAGTTGCTAGCATAAATGAATCACTTGAGTTTGTTCATCCAACTGATATTGATGAAGCTTGGAAAGATTTTCTATGCACTGATTGCCACACCGGATTGAATCCATAAAAATAAAAAACCCCGGGATTTTGAAAATTCCGGGGTTAATAAACCAATCTGTAAATCAGCTTTTAAGCAAAGAATTTTTCAGCAAATTCATTTGCTTCTAAATCTGTAAATTGATTTAGCACGCCAAACTGTAATACGTTTTCTGTATCGTCTTCTTTCATTTTGTTTTTAGCAACTAACTTTGATTTAATTATTTTTTGAGCTTCATCAATTTCTTCTTGATAAAAAGTAACCGCAGAATTCCCAATTTTTAGATTTGGTAATTCTGTATCAAGATTGTCTGCGTCAAGTGAACAGATCCAATTTTTTTCATAAGGCGTAATATCAAGTTTTTCTAAGTCTTCTAAGAGTTCCGTGTTAACTTTTGCAACTTTTCCTGTGATAGGAGATTTGAAGTGGAAAGTTTTTCCGCCGGCAGTGATGTTAAATAATGTTTGATCTTTTGTCACAGCCATTCCAAGATTCGGCATTTCTATATTATCAACTTTGCCGAGTAATTTTTTTGCGAAATCATCAATACCGGTTTTAACAGTTCCATCTTGGTTAACGGAACACCAGCAATGTGCATCCGAAATAAACACACCGCCCGGTATAAAGAATTCCGTACTCTTCGGATCATCTTTATAACTTAAATGAGTAATATGAACTTTTGGCTTAATCTGCTTTTGAATTCTATCATGACGTTTTATTACAAACTTCTTAACCATATCAATTAGTTCTTCTTCGGTAAATGGTTTTTGAACATAATCCATTGCTCCGTATTTCATTGTCTCAACAGCTGATTCAACAGTTGCGTAACCTGTAATAATTATAACATCGATATCCGGACGTAAATGTTTAACTGATTTACAAACATCTTCACCACTCATTTGAGGCATTTTAAGATCGGTAAATACAAAATCATAGTGATGCTTTTGAATCAATCCCAAAGCTTCTTGTCCGGTTTCAACCGTATCGACAGAATATCCATCAAGAACAAGAATTTTACGAAAACTATCCAGAATTACTTGCTCATCATCTACAGCTAGAATTTTTGCTTTTGGATTTTCAACTTCGGCTCGTTTTAATGTTTTAGCCTCGTGAGAAACATCGAGATTAAAACTTTGTTTTAAAACGGCTTCTCTTTCTTCACGAGCTTTCTTTGCTTTATGCGATTCAAGATATTTTCTTATCAACATATCGGCAATGATAAAGCAGACGAAGGCAATAATTACAATTAGTAGTGCCATTTTATTTCTCCGATTATAAGTACATTAATTAATTTCTTTATATTTGATCCGAACTGCATGAAGATAAATTTTTCATCTCATATTCAATGTCAGTGGGTATAACTCTATACAACCAACCATTAAAAAACGGATCTTTCTCTATTATGCTATTATTGTTAATTACAGCTTCATTTCGTTCAATAATTTTACCGGAAATTGGTGCAAGCAAATCATGGATATAAACATCATCTTCAATTAATTTTGCACAAGAGCTTCCTTGGTAAATTTCTTCTTCGATTTCCTTTAATGTGAGATTGTTATAGTTATCAATTGTCTTTAAGAATAAATCCGTTGCTCCTACTAAAGCTGAACCTTCATCTGTTATGTGAACCCAAGAGAATAGCCCAAGCCGGAAATATTTCGATGGACAATTAACATAAACTATATCAGTAGTTTCTTCTTCTTTGACTTTATATCTAATACGAATAAAATTTTTGGCTCTGTAAAGAGCGCTTAGTATTTCATCTACCTCAAATGGTTTTGGGATATAATCAATCGCGCCTTCATTCAAAGCTTTAACAGCATTCTCTAATGTTGAATAGCCTGTGATCATTATAACAGGTGTCTCGATTTTTCTTAATTGAAGCGTTTCTAAAAATTCGAAACCATTCATTTCCGGCAGCATTATATCTGAGAGAATCAAATCAAATTTATCTTTTGAAAGAAGTGAAAGACCATCTTCTGCGGTTAATGCAAAAGATGTTTGGAAATCTTCTAAAGCACAAATCTTTTCTAGAGAATCAACAACAACTTGTTCATCATCCACAATTAATATTTTTAATTGTTTTTCCTTCATTGTTTTCTAATCGGCTCCATTGGTAAACTTATTATGAATTTTGTGCCGACATTAACTTTGCTTTCCACTTTTATGTTGCCATCATGATTATCAATTATTCCCCAAATAACAGCTAAGCCAAGTCCTGTTCCTTTTTGACCTTTTGTACTGAAAAACGGATCAAAAATTTTGGATAGATTTTCTTGAGGGATTCCACTTCCGTTATCTTCAATTGTTATTTGAATAAATTCTCTTCTTCCACTTGATTCAACCTGTGGCCATAATTGCCAATAGCAATTTTTATTTATACATCCTTTTAATTGACCTTCGCCCGGAGTTTCAATTTTATAGATTGGTGAATTGCATTCGGGACATTTTTCATTTTCATCAAGTAAAGAAATACTGCAAGTTGGGCATTCAAGTGAGAAAAGTTTATTTGTATTGACTATCATCTCAGCATCATGATCCTTTTTCCCGTAAGTTGCGTTAAGGTTAATCAATCCATCTTTTTCATCTTGCTTAGCTAATAATTTTATCGAAGGAAGTCCGTCAATCTTATGGTGATCGTCCAACAGATTGTGTCGCTTACCGCATTCGGCTTTTTTAATTTGAATAACACCGAAAGGTGAAAGTTCAATAAGTTTTGTACTTACTTTTACGGTTCCGCCACCGCTACCGATTGCATCCGACGCATTTACAATTAAGTTTATAAAAACTTGCTGCATCTGATTAGAATCAACAATAATTGTCGGAAGATCAGGTTGATAATCTCTTTCGAATTTAACTTTATTCATAGTTAGCTGATTTTCGATAACCGTATAAGCTCGATCAATTATTTCATTTATATCAGCTTTATTTTTTTTTGGAACCGATTGTCTAGCAAAATCGAGAAGTCCTTTAACAATTTCACGACTTCTTTTTGTCTCGCGAACAATTACTTTTAAGTCTTCTTGAAATTCGGGATTATCTTTTGTTCTTTTTAACAAAAAACTACTGTAAGTTAAAACTCCGGTCAATGGATTATTAATTTCGTGTGCAACACCGGCTGCTAATTTGCCAAGCGAAGCCATTTTATCAGATTGAAACAATTGCATTCTAGCTTCTGCAAGTTTGTGTGTCATATTATTAAACGAAGTCGCAAGCATACCTAGTTCGTCATTCTGTGTTTTATCAATTGTATATTGAAGGTTACCCGCAGCAACATTTTTTGTCGCAGTTACAAGTAAACTAACCGGTTTTACAACCCAACGGCGTATGAAGAAAATAATTATTAAGCTAATCCCTACAATCGAAATTATTGAGAATAGTAATATGTTTAGTTCACTTTTTGATATTTGTTTATCAATATCTTCTAAGCCCAAGGTTATATCAAGAACGCCAAGTACAGTTTGATTTTCAGTATGCGCGTGACAAGGAGCATTATAACAATTGACTTCATTATAAATTGGATTTATAATTCCAAGTACACGAATTCCTTTAGATTCATCTCTAAATATTCTTGTTCGCTCGTTCATTGATAAACGAGTAAGTGGTTCATCTTTAGCATGACATGCAAAGCAGCTTTCGCCTTGCATGTCAACCATTTTACCGATGTCATTATTTTCAGCCGAATAAATTATCTCTCCGGCTTTATTAAATATTCTTACTTGTTTAATTGAAGGTTCTTCGCCGATTGTATTAATCATGTTATGAATACTTTCACGGTTGTTTGCAAGCATTTCAAAATGCATACTTTTCTTTATTGCTTCACTCAATTGATTACCGTGACGTTCTACCTCATCCAGCAACACGGATTGTTGAGATTTGATAGCAATAAATCCGTAAACTCCAATAATTATAAGTGAAGTAGCCCCAACAACCGAAATTAATTTGAACCCTATTTTACTTACATAGTGTTTCATTTCTTACAATCTTTCTCCCGGTTCATAATCGGGATAAGTTATATCTTCATCGTGACAAGTTGAACAAACCGGAGTTTTCTTGAAGTCATTATTTTCATGACAAACATCGCAAGTCCACTCAATATGATTTTCACTTAAACTCAGACCAACAATTCTGTGATCAAAATTATCCGGTGCCCAGTTTTCATGGCATGAATTACAATTGCTATTTAAACCTGTATATACTTGACTAGTTGTATGACATTTCACACAGCCTAATTTATTATGATATTTTCCCAAGTCGAAACCGGTTCGCTGTTTATGATTGAAGGGTTTTAACTCTTCATTTCTGTGGCAACTTTCACAATTGTCCTCCGTTTCATGGCAAGATGCACACTTCTGATGCTTAACGGTGAATTCCATTTCTATATTTGGAATAGGAGCTTTTTTATCATGACAAGCTGCACAGCTTTCGTTTTTATGACAACTGACGCATTCAAAACCGTATAAAGATGTGTGTTCATTATGGAAGAAAGTTACAAGGGTTGATTCATATTCTTTCGAATCATACACGATTTTTGTCGGCTCTATAATTTTCGGATGAACTCTATCGGTAGTCTGTGTTTTTTTATCGAATGCTGATTTACCACTTGAATTCAATTCATGACAACTTTTACATTCAACTTTTTCTTCCCATTGTTTATGGCAGTCAATACATTGTCTGTGAAACGCTGCTTTTAAATCCGGTTTGGAAATATCCTGTCTAACTCTCGATGCGGAGTGACATTGGCTGCATGATACTACATTTCCGGGAGGATTATAGTGATGGCACATTTCACATCCGTTCGACATTCCGGCCATTTCCGCATGAAGTCTATGTGTAAATTGAACAGGTTCGTATAAATCTTCAACGGATTTCATTTTATTCAATACAATGATATCTGGAGATTCTTCAGGAGATTGATAAACAGTTATCATCATTTCTCGAGGACATTCGATTAAACAGGGATCCGATTTTGTCGGTGTATCACAAGCGTGGCAAGTATTACAACTAAAATTCATATTCTTGTGAGATTGTGCATTGATTGTAAATACAAATCCAATCACAAAAAATAATAATGCTATATGTGTTTTTAATTTTTTCATCATGCACCTTTGATTGCATATTTAGCTTTTTGAATTGCACCTTTTACAGGCTGACTGATAATCGGGAATATCATTACAAATGCTCTATAAAGAAGAATTTCTAGAGCAACAAATCCTAATGTTACAAATATTTCACCAACTGATGGGAAGTAAGATGCATCGGTATAAGGCGGATCATATGCGATCACAAAATTATTAAACCGATTTAAGAGAACTCCGAATATTACCAACATCGAAGCAATATAGAGTCCCGTCGTGTTTTCTCTAACGGCAGGCGAGAGAAACATCCTTAGCGGTATAATAACTCCAATTACCATTTCAACAGTAAACATTATACTTGCTGTATTTATTTCAGCTAGATAAACAAAAGATTCGCGGATGAACATATCGCCAAGTTTAGCAGCGAGATAAACTCCAAGCAATGGTCCTACAAATCTTGATAAACTAGTTAGAACTTCTTTCTCGGGTTTCATACCAAATGATTTTGATGCCGTTAGTGACTCCATAATTACCATTGGAAATCCGACTGAAAATGCTGATAATAAAAATAGAAGCGGTAATACCGGAGTTTGCCATAATGGATGCATTTTTTCACCGGCAATAATCATTAATGTGCCGAGAGAAGATTGATGTAAACACGAAAGAACTACACCGGCAATAATAAATATCCACATTACTTTGTTAAGAGTTCTATCCAGCACATGGAGAATTTTATCAACAATTTTATTAAACGCTTTTAAGAAACCGGGCAGATTAACTTTTCCCATAAATCTTTCCGTCACCATCGGAAGGAATTCGATATAGAGAACAGTTAGATAAAACATAACGCAAATACCTACTTCAAAAAGTGCAGAGTTACCATTCCACATAATAAGCGGATGCCAGATATAATACCATCTACCGATATCTGTAAATACTCCGAATGCGACAAATGTATAGCCTAATAAGGCGGTTAGTAAAGCAGGTCTCACTAAAACTTCATATTTATCGCGATGCCAAATGTGACCAAGTGCGGCAGTTGTAAAACCACCGGCAGCTAAAGCAACACCGGCAGCAACATCTAACCCGATCCAAATTCCCCATGGATAAAAGTTATCCAAGTTTGTAACAGCACCGAGTCCGAATAAAAATCTTCCTAATAAAAATGTCATCCCGATTGCAGCGATAATTGCTATAAATATTACTCCAGGAGTGAAATATTTATGTTTTACGGGGATAGGTTGTAGATTATGTTCCATTATTCATCCTCCCCATGTTTCTTTTCTTTATTTTTTGAGACCCACATAATTCCTCCAAGTAAAGCATAAAGAGCAATCGGTGGAACGAAGTAAGCAAAAATTCCATGCTGAATTGATTCGGATACACCGGGAGCGGGATTATTTTTGAGTTTTGGAAAATCAAATTCATGGAAATCTCTACTTGCCATGTACATCCAAGATGTTCCGCCTACTTCGGTATGACCATAAATCTTGTTGATGTAACGATCAGGATATAATTCCATTCTTTTTTCTGCGATCGCAATTAGATCTCGTCTTTTACCATAAGTGAGAGCTTCAACAGGACAGATTTCTACACAACCGGGCAGTAATCCCTCGGCAGTTCTTTCATGGCAGAAATCGCATTTTCTAATATCAGGTTCAATAGCTTTGTCATACTCGAAAGTTGGAATTTGGAAGGGGCAGGCAACCATACAATATCGACAGCCGATACACATACCGGTATCCCAAATAACCGAACCATCTTCTTTTTTTGAAAAAGCACCTACAATACAAGCCGAAACACATGCGGGTTGATCACAATGCATACATTGAACTTTTACATTAATCGGATGATATGGTTGATCCGGATTATCATAGCGGTTAACAACGGTATAACCCTCGTTATGAGGTCTACGCATCTTGTTGAATACCGCTTCGTCGCTATAAGTTTCGATATCTCCGGCATCGTAACCATGTGTTTTTTTACACATCCATTCACATCTTCTACATCCTATACATACAGTAGTATCTACAAGCACGCCCATTCTATCCTCGGATAGATTTTTCATATCGGCAGCCTTTGCCTCTTTGGGAGAAAGTGCACTCAAACCTGCAACTGTTCCTCCTAATGCGGCAGATACTTTTAGGAAATCTCTTCTTGTTTGTTTTCCCATTTTTTTACCATGTTTTTATAGATTATTTTAGGTTTTTCTAAGAAAGAACTCGTGTGGGTTGTCAAAAAAATCTTTATCTTGATCATAATATCTTTTTAACCAGTTAAGAAATAAGGGAATAATTAGAAAAAAAGATTCTAATATCTTTTTGAAAGATAAAATTTTTGCTTTTTACTGTCAACTTAAATAAATATGGGTAATGGGATAAGTTTATCGTAATCTCTTATTCAATACTAAATATCTTTTTATAAATGAAATTATTTCTTACTTTTTGCACTTATTTTTACGATTAACGCTATGTCAAAAAAATTAAATCAGATAGATAAGCTCCGTGGAGAAATCAACAAAATTGATTCTTCATTGCTGGATTTATTCTCCAAACGAAGAGAACTGAGCAAAGAAATTATTAAAGCGAAAGATCTTAACGATTTACCGATCCGTGATGAAAAGAGAGAGAAAGAACTTCTCAATAGATTAATTAATGAAGGAAAACAAAAAGGTCTTGAAGCGGAATATGTTTCTCGCATATTCTATGAAGTGATTGAAAATTCTGTAAGACTTCAACAAAAATACATACAGCAGCAAGCAAATAAGAGAGACAGGAAGAAGAAAAAAATTAAAGTTGCCATACAAGGTATTGAAGGTTCATACAGCTATTTAACTGCACAAAGATTCTTTAATGACTATGAAGATTCAATCGAATTTGTGGGCGAAGAAAGATTTGAGGAAGTCGCAAAAGCAGTTGAAAACGGTGAAGCAGATTATGCAATCCTTCCGATTGAAAATACTACATCCGGTGGCATCAATGAAGTTTATGATATATTGCTTCATACAACTTTATCTATAGTAGGGGAAGAAAAATTTAAAGTAGAACATTGCCTTTGTTGTACGGAAGAAATTCCGCTTGAAAAAATCAAAAAGATTTATGCACATTACCAAGCAGCCGCGCAGTGTAGTAGTTTTATAGACACACTTAATAATCCCACCCTGGAATATTTTGCAGATACTGCAATGTCAGTAAAAAGAATTAGTGAAGAAAAAAATAAATTTCATGCGGCAATAGCCAGTGAAGAAGCAGCGAAAGTATTTGGGGTGAAAATTTTAAAGAAGAACATCGCAAATCAGCCCGAAAATTTCACTCGATTTTTAATTTGTGCACGCAAACCGATTTCAATTGATAAAAGAGTTCCGTCAAAGACTTCTATTGTAATGGCAACTGCTCATACAGCAGGAGCTTTGGTTGAAGGACTAATGACGTTCCGAAAATATAATATCAACTTGACAAAATTAGAATCCAGACCGATACTCGGGAATCCGTGGGAAGAAATGTTCTACTTGGATTTGGAAGGAAATTTATCCGATAAGAATGTTCAAAAAGCAATTCATGAATTAACACCTTTCACAAGATTCTTAAAAATTCTCGGAAGCTATCCTTCCAAAGATTTACCAAAGACAAAGATTATTGATGAGTAGAATTTTCTCAAATCTAAAAATAATATCCTGTTTGAATGTGGAAAGAAATATAACTTGGCGTTGTTGCATTAAACGTTGTTCCAATATCAGAACCAAGTAAAAGTTTAAAGCCGGACTGCTTATAGTTTCGAAAATCCAAACCGATTCCGAGATTAAAAGCCGCACCAAATGCCCATTTGTCAACATCACTGAATGTTCTGTCATTTAGTGCAAGTATTCCCAATCCTTCTTCAAGAAAGAAGTATTCACTTAATGGTTGTTCTAAAATTAATTTTATTGAACCGCCTCGAACAAATGGGAAATATCTAGATTGAGAGTTGTCGGGTAATAACGATTCTAACTTACGTGCATAATGGAAACTAAATCTAAAAATAACATCGTCCGCGAGTGATAATCTTGTATCTAAGAAAACAGAGGTTGTAAAACTGCCGACCGATGCCGAGTTTCCTTTAATACTTCCCAACCCAATATAGCCGCCAATAGTCTCGAACTTAACTTGGGATATTAAAGGTGTATTGCTTGCTAAAACAAGAATAACTAAAAATATTTTTTTCACATCAACTCATCTAATTAGTAAACATAAATATATCGCAATCATTTTAAGATAAAATGGAAATCAAAATCTACAATTACTCCTCGGGCGGTTCCATGATAATCCACAGAATAATGTAAACAATTAATCCCGGAATCATTGCAGAAAATAATGTTACAAGAGACCAAATTATTCTTACAAAATTTGGATTAACTTTTAGATATTCGGCGATTCCTCCGCAAACACCGCCGAGATATCTATCATTTGCACGTTTTAATTTCATTTATTTTTAAGGTTGTAACCAATAACCAACTCCGGTACCTATAAATGTAGCAATTGCATAACCTAAAGTCCCAACTAAAATTGCCGGTATAACCAAGCTTTCCCATTTTCTTGCCACTGCCATTGCCGCCGCGGTTGTGGGGCCGCCCATGTTAGCATTCGAAGCTATAACGATTTCTGCCAAATCAAGTTTGAAAATTTTTCCCGCAGTTAATAAGAATAGTAAGTGAATTGATAAAATAATAGCAGCAAAAATAAATAGAACCGGTCCAAACTCAATTACAATTGCAATGTTTGCACTCGCCCCAATTGCTGCAAAAAATATTTGCATTAAAAATGTACCTACTTTGTCGGCTCCTTTAATTTCTCCCATCGCATTGTGAAAAGCTGTTGCTAAAAAAACAACAATTGCTGTTATTATTAAAATTCCGCTGCCTTTAATACCGGTAATATCTTGTAATAAAAAACCAACAGCGCAAACAGATGTACTAATTGCCAAAGCTTTTGCGAGATTAGATAAACTTAATTCGGAAACATCACTGACGGATTGCATTTTTGATGAATCGACATTTTGTGCGTTATCTTCATGATGGGTTTTAAATCTCTTCTGAAGAAAAGTAAACGATGGAATGGCGAACAATAAAAGAAAGTAAAGAGTCATAACCAAATTATCCGCGGCAATTCCGGCTGTAAGAAGATCGCCCGACATTAATTGAAGCGCTTCGGCTGCTGCGACATAATTCATTGAGCCGCCGATATAAGTTGAGCAAAATATTCCGGCTAATCGCCAGCCTTCATCTCCAAGTGAAACTATATTAAAAGAAATTATTGTTCCGATTACCGTACCAATAGCTCCGAAACAAAACGCGATTAAAGTTGGTCCGGCTTCTTTTATAATGCGCTTTAAGTTTGCTTTAAATAAAAGAGTCGGAATTGCCAGCGGAACAAGGTAAGACCAGACAGTATCATAAACTTCCGATACTGCGGGAATAATTGACAAATTAGATAATACAAAAGTTGTTAGAATTGCTACAACCGCACCTGATAAACGCGAACCTATTTTTGTCTTCTCAGCCCAAATTCCGAAATAAGCTGCAAGAAGAAGAATTGACCAAAGAATCCACGTTTGGTTGGAATCTATTAAAGTGTTTTCAAACACGCTTACCTCCGTAAGTTTAATAATGAATTGCTAACCAAATTGTTTTGCCGGTATTACTCGTTTCGACAACTCTGTGCTTTTCGTGAGCTTTAATTTTTACATAGTCGCCTAATTCTAAATTTAACTTGGTTCCATTTTCATATTCAATTACGGCACAACCTTGTAGTAAAAATACGAGTTCATTCATTTCTTGATCGTACCAAAAATTTTGGGGAGAGTGATGTCCGTCCGATATAATACGTTCAATTTTAAGATGTTCTGTTTGGTCTATTAACTCAAATAGCTCATCCTTAATTGAAGAAGGAATATCC
>QZJX01000101.1 GCA_003599395.1 Ignavibacteriales bacterium
CATCGTTCCACCTGCAATTTCAATTGCGCGGTTGGAAATAACTTCGTTTGCATTCATATTTGTCGAAGTACCGGCTCCGCCTTGAATCATATCAACGACAAAATGACTATGAAATCTACCGTTAATTATATCGGTACATGCATGAACAATTGCGTCACTAATTTCTCGCGATAACAAACCGAGTTCATGATTAGCTTGAGCAGCGGCAAGTTTTACCATAGCTAGTCCTTCAATCAAAGTAGGAAAAGAGGCTAAAGTAACACCGCTGATGTTAAAGTTTTCCATTCCACGTAAAGTTTGAACACCGTAATAAAATTCATATGGGACTTCTCTATCTCCAAGCAGATCGTGCTCTTTACGTGTACGTCCTGATTGATATTGAGCGGCAATATTAATTACGCGAGTATTCGCGGAACGCATTCTTCGTGAAATGACTTTTGCAATATTTGCCAGAATCTTAAAACCGATTGCGGCGTTTTCATTAAATAATTCTCTAAACTTATCGCGGTTAATTACCAGAATTTCGGCTTCACCAATAGCTCTAGCCGAGGTTGAATGAGGTGAATCATCAAGTAAGGCACCCTCTCCGATAAAGTCATACATTGTGAAAATTGCTAATCTTTTTTCATCGCCAAATGGTGACTTTTTAAAAAGTTCAATCTCCCCTTTCGCAATAAGAAATAAATTTTTTCTTTGTATGTTTTCGCTAAAGAGAAAATCACCGGGTTTGTAATATCTTTTATCTAATATTCCTGAAATACTGTCTAATTCTTGTTCGGAAAGTTCTTTGAATAGTTCTATTCTAGAGAGGAAGATGTTAAGATCGAAGTTGCTCATAATTTGACCCGAATTCTTTTTTTTGAATACAACCAAAGTAATTTAATTGAATATGCTAATCAAATAAAATGCGGTAATGAAAAAGGGATTAATTGAATAATATGATATTACTCAACTAATCCCTTTTTACAGGAGACAAAATTTATCTTAATACTTTACAGAACAACCGTATGGTTTTGAAGTTTTTACTTCAACTTCTTTCCCTGACATTAATTCATCCAATGCTTTGGCTACATAATTTGTAGCTTTAGCAATATCATCTTGATCTGCCGATGGAATATCATCAATACCGCCTGCATATTCTAAAACACCCTCGGGAGTGATTACGTACATGTGTGGGGTTGTTTTTGCACCATATGCTTTCCCGGTTGCGCCTGTATCATCAATCAAGTATGCGGTAAACTTTGCTTTATGATCACTTGATCTCTTATTGATTTCTTCGTTTTCAAAATTACCTTGTTTACCCGGAACAGAGGAACAGATTGTTAACCAAACTACATCTTTTGTCGTATATTTCTCTTGAAGCATTTGCATGTTACCGCTTTCATAATGTTTCTTTACAAAAGGACAATCATAATTTATCCATTCTAAAACAACATATTTGCCCTTAAAATCGGCGAGTGAATGTTCATTTCCATTGCTGTCCTTCAAAGTAAAGTTTGGTGCGGCTTCACCCACTTTTGCTTCTGAAGCAAACAGTGCAAGTGATATAATTAGAAAAAACGAAATTAATTTGAATCTTTTCATACCGACTCCTTTATTTGTTGTTAATAGATTTTCTCAAGTGCTTCTAAAACTATTCCGGTCGTCAAGACTTCCGGTAGAATTAATGGCTCACTTAAATTTTCTGCATAAATTACATAGAGTGGAACACTATTTCGTCCAAATTTTGCAAGGGCTCTGGTTATTTCATCATCCCGCGACGTCCAATCTGCTTTAAGTGTAACTAAATTCTTTTCATTAAATTTTGCAATTACTTCAGATTTATTAATAGCAACTCGTTCATTAACTTGACAAGTTAAACACCATGCGGCCGTAAAGTCAATAAATATTGGTCTGCCCTCTGCTCTTAATTCATCAACTCTTGCTTGTGAAAACTTTTCCCATTGAACGCCCGAAGTACTATTGATAATTGTATTATCTTTATTGAATGATGAAGCAGTAATATTTATTCCGAAGAAAAGTCCGGCGATAATTAAGACGACTGTTACAATTCTTGATAATATCTTAACCGAATTCTTGTTATTAAAAGTTCCCCATTTACCGTATATCCAAACTCCTAATGATGCAAGTAAAAGAGTCATTAACAAAGCCGCAACACCATCAGAACCGGTTTGCAATCCGAGAACCCACACCAGCCAAATTACTGTCGCTACAAGCGGAAATCCCATAAACTGTTTAAGAGTTTCCATCCAAGCACCGGGTTTTGGTAAATACTTAAGCCATGCCGGGAAAATTGAAAGAAGTAAATATGGGAATGCCATTCCCAGTGCAAGCGAAGTAAAAATTATCATCGTAACGATTGGTGGTTGAACAATTGCGAAGCCTAAAGCAGTACCCATAAATGGTGCGGTGCAGGGTGTGGCTACAACCGTTGCCGTTACGCCGCTCATAAATGCACCTAATGTTCCGCTCTTATTTGCAGATTTTGATCCCATGCTCATAAGAGAAGTGCCGATTTCAAAAACTCCAAATAAATTTAACGCAAACAAAAACAAGAATACGGAAAGAATAATAATGAACGGAGGAGATTGAAGTTGAAATCCCCAGCCAAGTTCTTCGCCGCCGGCTCTTAAACCAAGCAACGCCCCGGCAAGTATCCAAAATGAAATTAATACACCAACTGTAAACATCAATCCATGATTAAGAATTTTCTTTTTATCTTCGCCCGATTGCTGAACAAATCCCATTATCTTAATAGAAAGCACAGGCAGTACACACGGCATAAGATTTAAAATCATTCCCCCGATGAAAGCAAAAATTAATGCTAACCAAATTGTTGAGTTATTTTTCTGTCCCGGAATATTTGGTTCACCAAATGGAATAATTACTTCAAGTGCTTTCTCGGAACCCTCACCTCTCCAGCCATAACTTGAAACTAAAATTCCTTTAATTGAATCTGGATCACTTACTTTGAAATCATCAAATGGAATTGTGAGACTATAACCGTCACTTGTTTTTGAAAATTTTTGATCAACTGCATTTTGATAAATGCTACCTTCGTAAGGAAAGAATTCAATATTATCAACAATAGTAGATTGGTCGGGCGATTTAATAAAAATACTTATTCCACTTTCATTCTTAGTCGAAGTAATTTTCCAATCAGAGTTTTTTAAGGGTAAGTTAAATCTTGTATCGGCAAAATCTTGCTGCCATTTTTGAAACGGTTTAGGGGTTTCATTCTTCACCGGAAGTGTTAATGAATATTCCGCTTCACCGGGAAGACATTCAATTTTGCAGACAAGCCAACTTGCTTCGGCTGAGATTCGAACTTCGGTGAAATTTATCTCATTCGGGGGGATAATTTTTGTTAAAAGAAAAACTTCACCTTCATAACCAAAATTTGCTAAGTCATCTAAATATATTTTCTGCGGATATGGCCAATGAATTTCACTTGCCGTAAATCCATTAGGTAAAGTCCATTTAATTTTAGTTTGTAATCCAGCATCTCCTGCATTCAGCCAGTAAGTATGCCAATGCTCATCCATTTTTAAACGAAGCGCTAACCAAAAGGGAGTTCCGGGTTGTATTGATTGAACTTCAGAAATGATTTCAGATTCCACATAATCGGTCCGAACAACCTGTGCGCTAAAACTTGAAATGACTAATAAAAAGATAAAAACAACATTTTTAAATATTTTCATGTAATATCCGATTAATTGTCCGTTATACATCAAATCGGTGATGTAGTTTCTTTAATACTTTATTTTTATAAACAAAATAACGCTGAAAATTGTTTAATTTACAGCAATTTTCTTGTTAATTATGGTGGGAAAAATCTTAATTAAGTAGCCGATGAAATTCTTTAACAAAATCCCATATTATTCATTTCTAGCTATATTTTTTTTGAACCTTGTCGTTTATGCACAATATATTCCGACAAATATTTCTGTCGATAAAATACAGAAGCACGTTTCATATCTTGGCAGTGATATTTTTGAGGGAAGAGGAACCGGAACAATTGGTGGTGAATTAGCCGCAAAATATTTAGCACAAGAATTTTCTAAAATGGATTTAATTCCACTTGGTTCGAACGGCACTTATTACCAATACATTCCAATGCATGGAAGCGAACCAAAAAGTGAATCTCGCTTAACAGTGTATGATGTGAGCGAAAATCAGACCTCCTTAGAGTTGTTAAATGATTATATTTTACTTGAAGCAGGAGATCAAACATTTACCCCAACGCCTTTACAATTAATCTTTGCCGGTCACGGAATTATAGCTCCCGAGTATGACTATAATGATTACCAGTCAATTAATGTGGAAGGAAAAATTGTTGTTGTAATTGAAGGCGAACCATCATCGAATGATATAAAATACTTCGACGGAGAAAATCCAACTATTTATAGTTTAGTGGAATCAAAAAAGCGATTAGCAATTTCACGAGGAGCTAGCGGAATAATAATCATTCCCAATTTAATTGAGGAACCAAATTTCGATTGGGCAGAAATAAGAACAAATTATTTATTCGAGAATGTTCAACTTGCTTATTCGGTTACATCAAATCTTAGCGTGTTGTTAAATCCTAACATAGCTGATAAACTTTTCATTGGTTCGCAGTTTTCGCTTAATGATATTTTTGAAATGTATATCAATAACAGAATGATGAGCTTTCCGTTAAAAACGATGATCAGTTTTAAAGGAGACTTTATTAGAAGAGATTTTATTTCTTCTAATATTATCGGAATGATTGAAGGAAAAGATAATGAATTGAAAGATTCATATATGGTTGTTTCCGCACACTACGATCATCTTGGAATTGGTCCCGAAGTTAATGGAGATTCGGTTTATAACGGTGTATTTGATAATGCGATTGGTGTCTCGGTTTTGTTAGAAATTGCTTCAGCAATTAAAACAGAAAACATACAACCGAAACGATCGATAATATTTGCTTTATTTACCGGTGAAGAAAAAGGATTACTTGGTTCGAGATATTACGTGGATCACTCACCTGTTCCGCTTTACAAGACAATTGCTAATTTAAACATTGATGGAATTGCATCATTTGACAAATTTAATAGTGTTGTAGGTATCGGAAGTGAATATTCCAATCTTAATGATTTCCTAAATTTAGCAGCTAGTCAAATGGGTTTAAGTGTTACAAATGTTCCACCAATATTTAAGAATAGTGATGCATTCAGTAGTTCTGATCAGATATCTTTTGCTGTTGCAGGTGTTCCTTCTATTTTAATATTAGAAGGAATAGATTATCAAAATATATCGAAGGAAGAAGGAATTGAGAAATTCATTGAATTCAGCAAAATGTATTATCACACTCCGCAAGATGATTTAAGTCTGCCAATTAATTATGACGCTGTTTTACAACATTCCGAATTTTTAATGCAATTCATTCTAACCGTTAGTAATTCAACTAAAGAACCGGAATGGAATGAGAATTCACCATATCTAAATATCAGACTCCGTTCAATAGCAGAGAAACGATAAATGAATATAAGATCATTCTTATATATTGTTTTAATACTTGTTCTAGCCGGCTGCACTTCTTCAAATTATGAAGTCGCAACTATACGTATTAAGGGGTCTGATACGATGCTGCAGCTTACAGAGAAACTAGCAACACAATATATGAAGGGAAACCCAAGTGTTTCAATATATGTAGATGGTGGTGGAACAGCTAGCGGAGTAAATTCACTAATTAAGAATGAAGTTGATATTGCAACGGCATCAAGAAGTCTAAAAGCCGAAGAAGCAAAATTACTTGCCGAATATTATGGTTCTCTCGGTATGTACTATTTAATTGCAAAAGATGCACTAAGTATATACATAAATCAAAACAATCCAGTAAAAGAATTTACGCTTTCAGAATTGAAAAAAATATTTTTATGTGAAATTAATAATTGGAAAGAACTTGGAGGAGAGGATAAGATGATTCAGACTGTAATCAGGACTCCAAATTCAGGAACTCATTTATACTTTTTAGAACATGTTTTGGAGGGTTCAGAATACTGTAATAATTCTGTTGTGTTACCAACAACCGAATCAGTTATTGATTTCATTGACGAAAATGAAAATGCAATAGGTTATGGAGGCATTGGATATAAAGAAAATATGACTCACGCCGCAATAAATGGAATTGAGTCTTCGGAAGCTAACGCCAGAAATGATAGATACCCAATTACACGTTACCTGCATTTCTTTACTTCAAAAACACCAACCGGGGCAATTAAAAATTTTATTGATTGGGTTTTGAGCCCTGCCGGACAAAAAGTTGTAAAAGATTCAGGATTTATTCCGTTGTGGGAGATTTCCTATTAAAACAAACCGAAAACCGGTAAACCCCTTACCCTACCGGTTTACAGTTTGTGGCTGGGAGGCATCAATTTCCGAAAATAATGTCCCAAATATTTTTTTTACGTTTTTTCTCTTTCCAATAAGAACGATACTTCTCTTGTGTAATTAATCCGATTGGTCCCTCATATATTCCCCCATCCAGGTAACCATCATACACCCTAACAGCTATAGTATTTTTTTCATCGAACTTTATAACATCGTCAGCTAAAAAATATCCTCTAAATTCGGCGTATTCATTTGAAAAATTTGATTCACATTTACTATCAATCACACCTGTAGAACCAACTTTTTTACCGTTGATATATGCTTCATCCAAGTCATCAATTTTGCCGAGGACCAGTACAAGTTTTTTACCTTTTAATTTTTCCGGGGCTGTAAAAGTTAATCTATACCAAGCGAATCCGTCATAATCACTCCAACCTTGTGATTCCCAATAGCCCGGGACAAAAATAGATTCCCAATCTCTATCATTAAAATTAGCGTCTTTCCATTCAAAGTAATCACCAGTACTAAATTTCCATTCGCCTTCGAGGTTTAGATCAAGTTTCATTCCTCCAGTGTACGCAAATACTCCAATATTGCCGCTAGTTATTCCGCCATCAAGCTGAGAGTCAAAGACTCTAACGGCAATTGAATTAATTCCATTTTTATTTAAATACTTCTCCGGAACAGGATAACTTCGATTGACATTATATGCAGTATAATAATTTGGAGGAAAGCTGCCTGACTTACCGATTAAGTTTCCATTTAAATAAACTTCATCAACGTCATCGATATAACCCAGTTGAATTCTTATACTGTATCCTTCGGCATCTCTGGGTAATTCAAAATTTGTTCTGTACCATGCATAACCGTTATAACCGTGAAATCCTTGAGATTCCCACGATGATGGGACACGGATATCTTCCCAGCTCTCATCGTTATAATTTGGTGAAGACCACTTCATATCATCACCAATTGTAAATTTCCAATAACCTCTTAGGTTGACTACTCTTTCCCATTCGTCCGCTTTAATTACCGAAGCAATTAACATGAGAAGCACTAGTACTAATATTTTCTGATTACTTGTTTTCATAATTTCATTCAAAAATCGTAAAAGTGAACTGATTAATTGTTAATTATTTGTAATAATTTGTCACGAGTTGTCACAAAACCATTTCTATCTTAAAGCAAACGGGATCTCGTTTTCTACTAAGTAATTCATTGATATTGCGGATAAAATATTTTTTGCATGCATATTTTCAGTATAATTTGCAGCTTCAATTACTTTCATCATCGCTTCTTGGTTCCCAATTCTATATATCGCCATTGCAACTAAAATAAGATTCGAAGGGTCAGATTCGCTTTCAAATACTTCCAACAAGACTTCTATTGTTTCTTCAACTTTGTATTTGCCGGCCATAAAGATCGCACTTCTCATTAATCCTTCGTTTTCCGATTTTATTCCGGTCATTAGTGTTGCTACATTATTTTCGTTTAATTTAGGATTTTCTTTTGCTGAAGTAATTACAATTGATAATGAGAATAGAGTAAAAATTATAACAAGTTTGATTACTGTTTTCATGACTGCCTCCATGGTAAAATTTCTACTTCAAATTTACCGAGGCAATTTGTAACCGTTGTCAGTTCAAAGTAAATGATTGTAATAAATTGTCACAGTCTCTAAGCATTGATCAACTTATAACCGATTCCATGAACAGTTAAAATTACTTGGGGATGGTTTGAATCTATTTCGATTTTTTGGCGAAGTTTCAAAATAAAATTATCTATTGTACGTGTTGTTATATATACATCTTCACCCCAAATATTAGCAAGCAGTTCATCACGAGAAACCGTATTGTTTTTTTTCTTCCAAAGATAATTGAGCACTTCAAATTCTTTATGCGACATTTGAACAGAGTTTCCGTCTTCAAATGCATTATACGTTTCAAAATTTATATCGAGTTTACCGATTTTAATTATTGTGTGGTCTTGATTAGATAAATTTTCACTTCTTCTTAGTACTGCTTTGATTCTTGCAAGTAGCTCGCGTAAACTGAAAGGTTTTGTAATGTAATCATCTGCACCGAGTTCAAGTCCTAATACTTTATCAATTTCTTCACCTTTTGCCGTGAGCAATATTACCGGAGTTGTGTTTCCTTCTTTCCTTAAAGTCTTACATACATCAAATCCGGATATTTTGGGAAGCATAACATCCAGCAATATTAAATCATATTTGGATGAATGAATTTTTTCTAGTCCAACTTGTCCGTCTTCTACTATTTCGACTTCATAGCTTTCATATTCAAGGTTATCTTTTAATCCTAATCGCATACTCGGTTCGTCTTCAACTATTAATATCTTTGGCATCACTCCTCCGTATTAACTTTTTACCGCATTAAAAATTATTCTAAAAGTTGATCCTTTGCCCGGTTCACTTTCTAATTCTATCCTAGCATTATGTGCATCAATAACATGCTTAACAATCGTCAAACCTAATCCGGTACCTTTTGTGTTATGAACTAATCCCGTTGATACTCTAAAAAATTTATCAAAAATTTTCTGTTGATCATCTTTAGAAATTCCTATTCCATTATCCTTTACTTCAACTCCAATTTCGTCCGAGTGATTGAAAGTTCTTATAATTATTCTTTTATTCCCTTCACTGTACTTTACTGCATTATCAATTAAGTTAATAACCGCTTCGGATATCGCTTCTCGATCAATGATAACGGGAAGTATATTTTCTTCCGGTTCAAATTCGAAAATGAAATTTTTATTTGACAGATGAAATTTATAATTATGATAAATCTGCCGGATAAGTTCATTCAGATCCGTTTCCGAAAAATTGTAAGTTCTTTTCCCAGCTTCAATTTTAGAAAAACTCAAAATTGAATTTACAATTCTGCTTAACCGATTTGATTCTTGACTTATTATTCTATAGTACTCATTTCTTTTTTCTTCCTTTTGAACTCTTCCCATTTCAAGTGTTTCGGCAAACATACTTATAAGCGCGAGTGGTGTTCTCAATTCGTGGGAAACATTTGAGACGAAATCCGATTTAATTTGTGCAAGTTGAATTTCTTTACGAATAGAACGATAAATAAAAATGATTCCACCGATTATTATAAAATTCATAAAGAGAAGAATTATAAGATTAGTATAAGTTCTTTCTGCCGTTAATCCTTTAAGTGTTCTGCCTTTTAGTTTAATTCCGAGTTCGTAGTTCGGCAAAATCCATAGATTACTTTTTACATCAGGTTCTTTATCCGAAATTGATTCATCGAAATTGAATTCATGAATATCATCTTTTGAGTTACACGAGATTGCGAACTTCTCTCCGGCAGCTTCTATAATTAGAGGACGCAGTACGTCTTCAATATAAATCGATGGATTAATTTCAATGATTGCGAGTGTTTCTTTTTGCTTTACGGTTAATAAAACAGCAAGGAACTGACTTTTCCCAATAGCTGATTCAAGAGGTTCAACCTTTCTATAATCTGCTTTAATGTATCTAAAAAGTCGTTCTACTTTCCCAGTATTTGCTGATATCACATTTTTCAAAATCTCTTTATCAGAAGCAGTTTCTTGTTTAAATGAAATTCCATTTTGTGTAAGCGTATCCTGAACCATAAAAATTTGCAATAAGGATTTGTTACGCTGGAATAGTTCGTCAAAAATATTTTGTGATTTCAAATATGATTCAGAACTTCTATCAACTGTAGAATTTATATCACTAACCCAAGATGTAATTACCAAGTCGGAGTATTGATTAACAGAATTAAGAATTGCATCAAGCTGGTTCAAATAAATTTCTTGAATAACTTCTTCGGTTTCATTTAGCGATGTGATTTCATAGAATGTATAGCTTAATACAGGTAGCATTACAACAAGTAGCAATGGAATGATAATCTTCTTTAAAGTGCTGTTCATTTCTTTAGATCAGAAAATTGATATGGATAAAATAGGAAAAGTGAGAATAAAGTTGGGAAGAATCTTTAACTAACCAATTAAAGGAGTTACCGAGATAATCTCTTCCAGATTTCCTTCCAGCATATAATCATATTGCAATTGATGCCAAACTAAATTGCCTTCGAAGTCATATATTTCCTTTTCGAGCGGAAATTTTCTGATTTGATGTACCTCTGCTTTTAGTCTGACTTCCTTCATTAAATAAGATTCATATTCTTTCGTGTTTTGCGGATCGATTGCAAGCTTTACTAAAATAATATTTTCATTATCACAAATTACACGAGCAATTAAGTAAGAATTTTTTAGTTCATGATGGATTTTATAGGCAAGTGTATCTAATTCAACATGCTGATATTCAATCGATGATTTCGATTGAAATTTGTCGCTTGGAATTTCAAAATCAGATTTGCCATCAGAGTAGCTATAATTTTTTGCAGTTGATTTATAAAACGTAACGCCTTTATCAACATCAATTACGAAACAAAAAATAATATAGACTATCCCCGCTAGAATTGTTAAAACATACTTCGGAGATATTGATTCGTTTTGCCTCATGGTTTAAAATAGAAAAGTGCCGCATCAAAATAAAGCTAATGACACGACACCTTTACCAGCCGTAAAATTTATATTTAATCTGAATTTTTACTTTTGTAAGCAACGTAAGAAATAAAAACAATTCCCACAACAAAAGAAGCAAAAACCAATAAAGCTGAATATACAATTGTGCTAAGTGTCACAATAAAAGACCCTTTGTATTTTTATTTACAAATATAGCATTAAGTTTATTTTTGACAATGAGGTATATCACATTTATACTTTTCTTTTGAAAATTGTATATTTCGTTAAGGAGACTTGGTTTAATAAACCCGGGCAATGAACTTAGTTGGGCATTGTCCGTCTCCCATTATTCTACACAGCTTTTATATAAACAGTTTTGCCGGTTTCTAAATTTAGAATCTTATCAAAATTTTTGAAGTTAATTTTGATCTTTACTTTCTCGTCCGTAATAATCACAATGAAAAATTCATTTATAAATTCTACCGTACCTAAAACAAATTTATTGGATGCTTTATCCGGATTAGGAAAAGTATATTGTATTTTATCACCGATGTTTATTTCCATCTTTCACCATCTTAAATAATTAATATAAAGATTGAGTATTACTAATGGGTTAAGAGAGTATTAAGAAATGATTATTAATCTAGAACCCTCTCAAAGTGCTGATAGTCTTTTTTTGTTGTCCAATCCCCGCCCCATTCCCAACCGCGTTTTTTGAAAATTTTTACAACGACTGATTCTGCTGTGATTGTACCAATTTGTTTGGGATCGTATTTACTTCCAGCAGGCGAAACTTTTTTACCAACTATGTATGGATTTTGCAAAGGATTTAGGTCGACTGCAAATCCATATGAATGATTCGATAATTTTTCTGTCCCGGCGATAAATCTATAGTTAAATGCCGAAGAATTATTATCTGCCATCGATTTTTCATCATCCCAGCCATACTTCACAATTGGAATCACTTTTTCAATAGGAAATCTTTTTGCAAGGAGTTCATCAAAAATTTCTTTTAGCTCGGCAGATAGTTGTTTATGAATTACAATTTGTCCTTTGTGAATTTTCTCATCAAAAGAAATGTACATCACATTTATAAGAGTGAGATTCTTCCTAATTTCCAAAGGGAATTCGAGTCCGGCGATTGCTTCGTCAAAAGTCATATCCGAATCTACTATGATGCTGCTGTATTCTTGCATATAGAATTCTTGATTACTTGATAGAAAAATTAAGAGTAAATAGAAAAGTGCTGATTTCATATTTCTTAAATTACTTTATTATTATATAAAACAATTTTTCCAAATTCACTAATTCTTTAATTCAATTTATGAAAGATAAATGTTAGTTTAAGAGCAAAATTTTGTGAAAAAATGGCTTCAACTCATATTCTCAGTAAATCGACATTTCTAAAAGGTCTTCAGTGCGATAAGCATCTTTATCTCTATAAGAATAATAAGGAATTACTCGACCCACTAAGCGAGATGCAGCTGGCAATCTTTTCAAGAGGAACAGACGTTGGTAAATTTGCTCAAAAACTTTTTCCGAACGGGATTGATGTTTCACCAAACTCACCGATGAACTTCGGTAAATCAATTGAGCAAACCGAACAATTAATGAATGCAAAAGAAAATGTTATTTACGAAGCATCATTTGTTTACAATGATGTTTTGGCAGCAGCAGATATTGTAGCAAGAGATAAAGACGGATGGAATATTTATGAAGTGAAAAGTTCAACATCTGTAAACGAAGTTCACATAAATGATGCCGCAGTACAATAT
>QZJX01000029.1 GCA_003599395.1 Ignavibacteriales bacterium
CACATCGTGTGTTATACCAATTCTAGGGTTTTTGTCTTTTAATCTTGGTGCACCTGGAGTATGTTCATCACTTTCGTCATCAATTATGAGCGTGGGAATGTTTGAAAATTTGGTAGCATAATTGACTGCAAGATATAGATTTGATTGATCTGAACTAACATTCTTTAAAACAACGACAATCACTTTATAACCTTTTGATAAAAGTGTTTCAATTTCTTTGTCGTCTGTGTCTTTCAATATAACAATTTTTACTCCCTGATTATTCGAAAAATCTATTGTTAATCTGTCAACATTCTGATCTAATAGGTTGTTTTTTGTTCCACCGAACAGAAAGCAAAGGTTATATCCATTATCAAAAGCTAATGAAATCGTTGATATGAAAAATGCTGTTTTTCCACTTTGAACTTTACCCAAACATAAAATTTTAGAATTGCTTCTACCCTTTTTGGGATCAGCAAAGAAACTTAATGCATTTTTTGCATTATAAATTATGTGGTTTGCGGTTTGTACTCCTCTTGACTCAATCAGATGATTCATCATACATTTGGTGTTATAACCATCGATTATAATTGTGTCCATTCTGACAGATTCAGTATCTCCCATGTGTTCAATAAGTTCAATCGGTTTATTAGTCATATTTATCCCTTCAACATGCTAATTATTTCATTCATCTTGTTAACAAATTTGTAGGAATCTAAATATCCAGATGTGATACTTGATAGTTGTGCAAGTGCAATAACTACAACAAATGTTTGCATCAACTCATTATCAGTACTCTTTAATTTTTTGAAAATTTCAAAGTTATTATTTATTTTAATTAAATACTCATTCTTTGATTCGGGTATGGCTTCAACCACAAGCCATTTCTTTGTTGCATCTTGTTCATCACTGTAAGCAATTTGAAAGTTATAAACAACACTTTCATACTCAACTTGTAATGGTTGGGTTTCTTCAACAAGGTCAACATATGCAGGTGCCTTTTTTGAATCAACAGGTTCCTCCTTTAGAACGGTTCTTTTCTTGGTGGCTAATGGAGAAAAGAGTTTTTGTAGTTTCTCAGCAGATTTTTGTTGTTTTTCTTTGCTGGGCTTCATTGCTTGGTTTTTTCTTAGTTCGTTAGATTTTTTTATCATTTTCTTTACAACTGGATTCTCAACCAATGCATCGATAAAATATTCTTGAAGTCCATCATTCCATGTAAAAGAGCTCTTATTGAAATCAACTGGCCAATCGTTGAGATTAATCTCACCCATAATTCTTTGATAGGGAAATGAATTTGCTTTTCCAAATAATTTTTCAGGTCGATAGTTGCTCATTACTATTCGCTTATGCTTAAATAATGAGAATCCTGCTACACCATTTTTGGATGTATCCGCAACTTTTAAAATACCAATCCAACCATAATATACGTATTTGATTCCTTCATAGGTGATTTCGCCTTGGAAATCCTCTTGATACTCTGAACCGTCTTCATTAATCCATAACTCGGGTGGACTATATTTTACAGGTTTATTTGGTAAAAAGAGAATTTCAAGTTCTTCATTTTCAAGATATTTATGATAAATTTTTGATAAATCGTTGATTAATTTATTAAGACTAAAAGCAGTGATCTTGCGTATAAGATGTCTAATTGTGATGGTTGTAAAGTGACTATCATTCGAGTAATCTTCTTCGATCTCGTTATCAACATCTTTGCTGTTTTGTTTAAGTAACTCACTTGTTATAGTAGCTTTATATTTTTCATCATTATCTAGCGATGTTGATTCAATCGTATACTCGTTTCCAAGTGAAATAGCTGCATATTTAAGTCCCATTCCAAATTCACTGAGACTTCCTTCTGCATACTTTTTTGCCCTTTCATTGAGTTTTAATGATCTTCTAAAAGACTCGTGATCCATTCCAAATGCGTTATCTGAGATGGTAATTTTATCTTCCTCAATCTTAATTTTTATTATGCATTTAGTTATTCCAATCTTATTTAATCTACTTCTGTTTTCCGGAGTTAAAAAACTTTGTAATGAATTATCAATAAATTCTTTAAATATACTTTCAAGTGGTAATTGACTTCTTTGGAACTGTAATTGTATACTTGATCCAACTTCGATGCTTTCTTTTTCGTGACGCATTTTATGTTAATTCCTCCTATCAAAATCCATTGCTTATTCTATGTTGGCTGGTGATTTGTGATTTGTTTCTTATCTAGAAAATCAACGAATTGTTTAAATACGTTATAAATCACATCAACATTAACAGCATTTCCTAATAGCCGATATATATCATCTCCTACAGAATCAAAATGGAAGTCTTCGGGTAAACTTTGTAATCTTGCTGCTTCTCTTGGAGTAATATATCTTTTATATTTACCTATTATTGGAATATGGGCCATAGCGACTAGTGTGGGAGCATAATCTGGTCTTTTCACTCTAACTCCCGATGGTCTAAACTGAATTAATCCCTCATAAACAGAGTTAATTGTATTTCCTGCTTGCCATTCAAACTTCCTGTGTGTCTTTATGAAAGTATCAATTTCATATTTGATTTTCCACTTGTCTATCATACTTTTATTATTGTGATATAACTCTCTATTTTTGCTGATAAAGTTTTGCTTCCATTTGGGAAGATCATCAATCGGATAGAATTGACCAAACTCATCGCTCCATATAGGAAAGCCAATAGTTCTTACACCAAGATTTTTTATAAATGCATCCCAAGCACTTAAGACTTTTCTTTCGTAATCACTAATGCCGTATGTTTTTTTTAAGTTATCTGTTTCGGTTTCTAGAATAGAAAATAAGGTCATAGACTTTGTAGCCTTGCTAATTGAAAAATCCATGTAGTCACTGAATATTTCACTGTCCACAGCAACAATGATTGCTCTATCCCTCAATTGGGGTGTACCAAAATCTTTTGGACTAAGGATTAATGGTTTTTCTATAACATTAAAACCTATTTCAACTAGAGAATGACGTATAATACTCCATGTTTTGTGATCATCGTGAGTTGCTAAATTTCTGACATTTTCAAGTATTAATATCTTGGGTTTGTTTCCAGATTCAATCTTTGATTTAATTATTCGAATGATTTCGAAAAACAATGTTCCTCGTGTATCTTCAAACCCATTCTGAAATCCAGCTTTTGAAAAAGGTTGACAAGGAAACCCCGCACATAGAACATCGAAATTGGGTATTCTTTGGGGATCGATTTTTGTTATATCATAATTACTATTTATACCAAAGTTGAGACTGTACAACTTATTCGCTTTATCATTAATTTCTGAAGAAAAAACGCATTGTGAATCGGAAGAGAATTTCTTCATTGCAAAATGGAATCCACCAATCCCCGAAAATAAATCAATAAAGGTAAAATCTTTTGAAAGTATACTCACGTCATATCTCCTAAAGAACTTTTGTTGAAGTTTAGATATTCATTTAAAAGTGTATCCAGATGATAAGCATCGGATATCCAAATCTTTTGATTTGAGTCGGTAACAGTTAGATAACCTTGTAGAAATCCTTTGAAAAGATTTGCTGCTTTAACATAGCATGAACGATTTGTTTTGTGAAGACCATAATTATAAACATTCCATACCACGTATATATCTCTGTCAAGCAATTCTTGTATACCGATTATCATGCAAGTATGTCTATCTCCGGAAGGAATAAGACGATCAACATCAAATGCAGCAATTTGAACCCTTCTTATTTCTGGTTTATCGCTCCATCCGCTTTTCCCGATTGACCTTAAAAAAGCGTAAATTTTAAAATCGTTAATTTTCTTTAGTTCAATTAAATACATATTTGATTCATTTTTTGTAATAGATATTGATGTAAATCCAGATGATTTCAATCCTCTTTCTAAAGATAAAAGCAGTTCTTTTTGATTTTTCATTATAATTGTGTATACTTTTCGACGATCTTAAGTATGTCCTCCCCGAAATTTTTTATGGAATAATCACTTAAACTGCAATCAATTCTCAATGAATTCAAAGTTCTTGGTTTATAGAAAGATATTCGTGACTTTTGTGTGTTTGTAAATATCTTCCAAGCTTCAATTTTACCTTGAAGTTGTTGATATTTGTTCTTTCTGTAATCTAACAACTCTTGTGACAATCCTGGTCTATAATCATCTATAACATCATCAGTAGGCGTTAGACTAAGTCTGTAGAAATTTTCTGGTAAAAGATATTTCTTAAAAAACTCCTTATGATTGATCCCGGTCTCCCAAAATTTATTTACTATACTCACCAGTTTAGGAAGAACTGTTCTGTAATAAAATGAATCAGCTTTAGTAAAATTTGAGTATGCTGAGTTGGGATATAGATTTTTGAAGAACTGATATGAAGGTAAAACAAAATAATCATAAAGGTAGTCGAAGAATATTTCTGATTCAGTAATCGAACTTATAATTGATGGATTCTTAAAAACAGGCACATTACCTATATCATTTTGCGATATGTTTTTTTTGAATTCTTCATCAGTTGCAAATTCATCACTAATATGTTTGTTATTTACAAGACTCAGCAATTCACTATTATAAAAAATCTTAACTATAAATCCAAAAACAGCACAGAAAAGGAAAAAGCCATTTCGTGATAAGCCTTGTTTAGCTGAATCATCAACCTTCTTGGCTCTTAATGCCCACCTGTGATATCCAACTTTAAAGTGTTGTAGTGTGAGTAGAAAAAATGTGTCGTAGGAACTACGAAATATCCTTGTATAATAGACTTCATTTTCGAGCATTTTTGATTTGCTATTTCTTGCGATACCGGGATGTTGATAAACCATTGAAAAGATCATCTGTCCAATTTCATCATTAGATGCGTTTTGCCATCTTTCAGGATACTGTTGTTTGTTAATTTTTTCTCCTCGCTTAACCTGAAGGTATACGTCCACTTGACCGAACTGTTGCTTAAGTTTTGTTTGCTCAATTCTGTTTGCAATGATATCTTTGGTTTTAATTGGTTTTTGAGTGTTGCTAGCTTCAGCTACTTTACTAAGAAAGACTAGATTTTCATCTTCATCATCATATTTAGTTCGGATAACTTTGCACAAAATGGAAAAGTCTTTATCAAATTCAGTGTTGCCAACTAGATTAGTTGTTTGCCCCCCATTAACAATCGAGAAGTTGAATAACTCTAGCTGATCTTGGTCAATAAAATAATTCGTGCAGGTGATAATTAATCCATTATTAAAATACCAAAACTTTTCTGGTTCGTTAATAATACTATTCTTAATATTTGAATCAATTTTTGCCGACTTGACATAATATCTTAAATTACTTGAAAATAGTCCTTTTGTAGAATACCTTAAATATACTTCTTTAAGAGATTTAGCACTGATACTTGTCACCAAGGACAGTTCATTACCATAGAAAAGAGTTTGATCTTTATCCGTTAAGCGAAGTCTCCCTTGTTTCACATACATACTGGGGCTATCGATATCGGTAATGAACTCTTCAATATCATCTTCAAAGAATATTACATAATTCATTGTTGAAAGTTTGCTTGTAAAATTAGATACGAGTTCTTTAATTGAAGCTTTAGTCTTAGGATCAGGAAGAACTTCAGAAAGAATAATATAATGTAATTTACTATCTTCATTGAAATTCATTTCAACGAATTTTTCTCTAAGTGTGTTAAGTGAATTACTTTTTGTTCCATTAAAAAGATGAGCATAAAAATTATCTATTTTATGCAAAAGTTCACTAATATTAGATGGATTAAGGTCACTCGTTGATAAATTGAATGTTTTAATTAAATCATATCCACCTGAATCATCTTGATCAGACTCAAAAACGCCCTCAAGAAACTCGTGCATTACTATATTTTCAGAGAGTAAATCCAACTTAGTTTCATCTGCATTATAGTACTCATAATACATATATAGCGCTGTTAGCTTAACAGTTGAAAATGTATCATTGGATATGATCCCTATATCATTTTCTTTGCATAATTCAACAAATCTTTCGATTATATTTTTAAGCACATTTATCCCCCGATTGGTCCAGATTATTTTGTGATTTTAAGATGTTTGAAAAATACTACTTCATTTTATGATCTGCTATATCATATAGTTAAATAATTATCTGTAATTTTCACTGAGGTGAGACTTCAAACCTTGTAAATTTAATATATTCATATCAGATTTTAAAGTTTTGATTATATCTTTTCCAGTAATAAATATCACAGGATGATCGTCTTCGATAATCTCATCATATGCTTGTTTTGATATATAAGATGTGGTAAAAATGATTCCAAATTGACGGTCTTTTATTCTAGAAATCAATCTTGATGTTTCTTTGACTCCAATGCCATTACTCATTTGATAGCATTTGCATTCAACATAAAAGTCAACTTGTAATGTGTTTTCCAGTTGACTAAAAATCCTATATTTACCCTCACCATCAAATCCACCATCTTTGTATGGTCGCGTTTGATCAATATAGACTATTGAATTATCCATCCTTTTTAATAAGTCTATAGAAAATCGTTCAAAGCCATAACCACGGGTGGTTTCTACAAAAAAATGTTGAAGATAGTTTAGCATTTCAATTTCATCTTGATTATTGGGTAACTGCATTTCTTTTGGAACGGCTTGTTTAATCATTCGTGCAATTAGAGGTTTGCTTTTCCCGTGATCAATGTATCTTTTCCACATCGCTGGGGCATGAATACTGTCATATGCATTACCGTTTTCTATATCATTTAACCAACCAAGATTAATTCCATGACCCGCGTTTGTTGTGGTATCTAGTACTGTAAACATTGCCCTGTAATTTTGGTATCTTTGTCCGTGAATTGTTACTCCCCATACCGCAACTAACCATTCCTTCTCAGGAACCCAATCTATGCCCGGAACAACTAATCCTAGAAATTTCACATCTCTTCCTGAAGATTTTTTAAAAACAAGGATCGGCGGTATATTCATTCTTGCAGTTTTGTTAGAAGAACACTCAAATATCCATTGCAGTACTTCATTTCCGTGTAGATTTGTTTTTAATAAGTTCTGTCCGGGCTTCTTATTATCGCCATAATAAATAAAAGTTCCTAGTTGATAATCTAATTCATCTCGCCAATATAGATCTTCACCACTAGTAAAAAGAACAATAAGTTTGGGAGTTTTTATGCTTCCAATTGTTCTAAATCCTCCTTGATTACGGACACCGAGCAACTTAGAAAGAACTTCTGCTCTCATATCGGGAAGTTCGGGATTGGCTTTATAAATAGCATCAATAAAAAGAGAGTAATTTTCTCTTTGATCTTTGGGTATCTTTTCATAAACTCTAATCTCTTGGTTATTTGTCATGTAAAGTCCTCAATAAATTTCAAAAAATATAAATTAGGATTGTAACCAGTGCTTTAAAAGATATTATATCATTTTATCTGTTATTTTTCTTTTCAGTGACGAAAAAATTGATTGAATTATTACATAAACATAAGTTAAAAGGCTTATTCGAATTATAAAGATCATAAATCACTGATTATAGTTTCATTAAATGATGAAATAGATTATAATATGTTTTTTTTGTGAACAGTCAGTAGTAATACTAGATAATGATACCGTCAATGGCTGTTTAATGTTCCCATTTATTTTAGTCCTCCTATATAGAGGTAGTTCTATGTTACCATTTAGCCACCACAAAAAAAGAAAATGCGGAAACTTGCATTTTCTTTTGATATACTTTCTATTTGTAGAGATGAATTATGGCAGTGTTGTGACCGATATCGAATATCCCACATATACAATATCATTCATTGGGGTATCATAAAGCCCAATACCAGCATCTATGTAAATCGTATATTCGGTATTTGGTTGCAAGTCATAAAATCCAACCCAATCATTAGATACAGCCATGTAATCAGCGTTAAATATTGTCGGAATCAGCATCACTGTCTGAAGATCGTCTGGATTATCCCATGTAAGTGAAAAGAGTATATAGGTTGATCCAATCTCAGTCGTAAAGACTTCAGGAGCGTTAATTTCACGCCATTTGGCGTAAAGAACAAGATCATGAGGGGGCATATTGGCATCGTCTAGAGGTATTAGTAATTCTTCATCAATACACCACTCTTTGAAGAATTGATATTGCACTACAGGATTAAATGACAAATCAATTTGCTCACCGTATTGAAGTAAATCTGTTCTATATACCGTTCCATCGACATCCATAAATGTCACTGTATAATTGTTAATCTCCCACTTTCCATACAAAATAATATCGTTTGATGGCATCGTTTGAAAATTATATAGCACTGTGCGTTCTGCATCAATATACCAACCAAGGAATGTATAACCCTCTATGTTTGAGTCGTAGGCAACAATACTATCACTATAATTAAATATATCGCTGTGGATGTTTTTCGCAGATATAAAAGGAGTTTCTTTAGGTGTGAAACTACTTATGGTTGTTCCATCTCCTAAAGTTCCATAACCGTTGTAACCCCAAATAAACGGAATTCCTAATGAAGTTAAGACTGATGAATGCTCTCCACCTAAACTCAAACTAATAATCGCTTCGTCTAGATTAATTACAAAGTTAGTCGTAATTTCAACAGGGTATAACCTATTAGTATTTGTACCATCACCTAGTTTACCTTGTGAATTATTACCCCAGGTGAAGATTCTTCCAATAGTTGTGATAACAGAGGAATTATCACGACCCAAATCAACAAATACGATCTTTTCATCATTGGATAGATTGAAATTGGCAGTAATATCAATGGGTATAAGATGATTGGTTAATGTTCCGTTACCTAATTGACCGTTATAATTACTTCCCCAGGTAAACAACCTTCCGCTTGATGTTATTACAGCAGCATGTCCACCGCCAGTTGAAATATCTATGATATGTTCTTCTGCATTGAGCTGAAATTGATTCGTTATGTTTAGAGGTAAGTATACATCCTGTGTCGAATCATTTCCTAATTGTCCTGATTCATTATGACCCCAGACAAACATCTGCCCCTGAGAAGATAATGCAGTTGCAAATGAATATCCTACTGATATCTCTACTATTTTGTCATTCTCTTCAAGTGTAAAATCGTTTGTTATGTCTATTGCCCATGTAGTCGAATTATATATAATTCTATCATCTAGCATGATCCCTTCATATTCTTCTCCCCACATAAATACTCTACCTTTTGCTGAAAGAGCTAATATTTTCATGCCACTTGAAGAAATGTCTATTATTTGATCATCATCGCTAAATTGAAACATATTTGTGATATCTATGGGTAATGAGTTTTCATTATAAGTCATAACTAATCCGTCAAAAAATCCATTAAAATCAATACCCCAAATGAATACTCTACCTGATGATGTTATTGCCAAAGTATTATAACTTCCAGCATAGACATTAACAATGGTTTCGGTTGGAAAAAGATTAAAATTGTTTGTTATTTCGGTTGGGAAATACTTGGGGATTATTGTTCCATCACCAAGTTGTCCATAACTGTTGATTCCCCAAGTAAAGACTCTACCTGATGTAGTCAATGCTATCGAGTGCATATCACCTAAATCTAGCTTTTTGATACTTTCGCCAACATATAGAGGGATTCCTGAAGTTAAATCAAAATAATCATATTGAAAATAAGAAACGGTATATTGGTTAATCTCCCATTTGGCAAACAGTGAAATATCTCCTATAGAGTCATGCGGTATAGCCAAAACTCTATCGCCTGTATATTCAGAATTATAGTACCAACCAATAAATGTGTATCCCTCCCTAACTGGTTCTGATAGTTCAATAGCTAGAACTGCATTGGTATACGTCGATGGATTAGAAATATCATTGATTCCTCCATCTAAATTATAGGTTATTGAATAAATCTCATACCATTTTGCATATAATGTTTGGTTAGAAGTTGGAAAAGTTGTTGAATCATAAGGAATCGTCAACGCTTCATCAGTGTACCATCCAGCAAACTCATAACCCGCATATACAGGCAATAAAAGATCACTTCCTGCATAATCAACTTCAACAATATTATCTTCACCATTGTTAAGAACATACGTAGTTATATAAACATTGGGATTCCACTTTGCATACAAAATAATATTGGCTGCAGGCATTAGATCAAATGTAAATGATGATGTTAATGATGAATCCGAATACCATCCAGCAAACGTATAACCTTGTCTAACAGGATTTGAAGGTGTGGTTACAGGCGTAGCATAGTTTTGAATTATTGGTTCGATTGAAGTTCCGAAATTTGAATCAAAAGCGATGGTATATTCATTGATTTGCCATTTTGCATATAAGACAAAATTGGTGAATGAACCTTGAGAAATGCTTGTTAAAGCATCTCCACTAAATTCAGGGTTGACATACCATCCTAGAAAAGTATATGCGAATTTTGTTGGTTCTATCAGCAGTATTTCACCGTCTTCAACTGTATATGAGATTGGGTTTTGTATGTTGTTAATGCCACCATCAACTATATATTCAATAGAGTAATTTATGATTTGCCAATATCCAATAAGATTAACATCATTTGCGGGCATATTTGCAAAACTATATTGATTGTTAAAATCATTTTGATACCATCCAATAAAATGGTAGCCATCTTTGGATGGGTTATATGCATTAACCGGTGATCCAAAATCATAACTTTCTTGATGCATAAGAATAGGACTGAAACTTCCAATCTTAACTGGTGTGTATTTACTGGTTGATGTGCTATCGCCAAGTTGTCCTATATTATTCGCACCCCAGGTGAAAACATTTCCTTTTGTAGTTAATGCAGATGAATAATCTCTACCAAGTGAAATGACTGTAATTTTCTCCTCGTTCTCAAATGTAAATCTATTTGTTATATTTGTAGGAGTTGTTCTTTTTACAGTTGTTCCATCGCCTAACTGACCATCATAATTATATCCCCACATGAAAATCTGTCCATTTGAGGATAGGGCAGATGAATGCGCTTCAAAAGTATCAATACTGACAATTATCTCATTTGTACTAAGGACAAATTTATTTGTGATTTCAACTGGAACTGTTCTAGTAATCGTCGTACCATCACCTAATTGTCCCAAACTATTAGAACCCCAAGTGAATATACGATTATTTGAAGTTAAGACAATAGAGTGTGCATTTCCTAGTGAACTGCTTATTATTTTTTCATCTACTAGTAAATTAAATTTGCTTGTGATATCAACTGGTACAGTTTTGTCCTCTCCAGAACCATCGCCTAGCATTCCTGACCAATTAGATCCCCACATGAAAATTCTTCCACTAGATGTTATTGCTGATGAATGAGCAGTACCTAATGAAATGCTATCTATTTTTTCGCTTATATTTAAATTAAATTGTGCTGTTATTTCAATTGGAATATTTTTTGTTTCTTTTGTTCCATTTCCCAATTGACCTGATGAATTATTTCCCCATGTGAAAACTCTATTCATTGAAGTAATTGCAGCTGAATATTCAGCACCTAGAATTATTTCATCTATTCTTTCGCCAATATTCAATGTAAATTTCCCGGTAATATCTATGGGTTCATGTTTATCAATGCTCGTTCCATCTCCTAATTGACCAGAACTATTCATCCCCCACATAAAGATACGTCCATTTGATGTTAATGCTGCACTATGATATGCACCTAAGGAAAAACTGATGATTTTTTCTCCATTAGATAAGTTGAATTGACTCGTAATATCCATTGGAGAATTTGTACTAACTAGAGAGTCACTACCCAATTCGCCATATCCATTATAGCCCCAGGTGAAAAGTCGTCCTTCTGATGTCAATGCAGCAGAATGATATCCCCCTGTAGATATACTAGATATTAATTCGTTAACCGTTAAAGCAAAGCCTACATTATACTCAAATTCATCATATACGTAGTAATTAATATTGTATTGATTAATGTTCCATTTTGCATAAAGTGTGATATCTCCAGTAGTACCTTGAAGTTGAAATGTGACTGAGTTCCCTTCAAACGAATCATTATTGTACCAGCCTACAAATGTATAACCTTCTTTGCTGGGTGCTTGATAAATAAAGTTATCAGTCAATATAGTATATGTTTTTGGATTAGTTGCGTTATTCACACCATCAAATAGTTCGTAACTAATTGTATATGTTGCTATAGACCATTTTGCATACAAGGTGATAGAACTTGTTGGAAAGTAAACTGATGGATATATATTCAATAATCCTGAATCCAAATACCAGCCATCGAAGGTATAACCAACATAGTTTGGTGTCATCAATTCGCTGCCTGCATAATCTGTTTCTATAACATTTGTTTCACCATTATTAAGAACGAATGTAACTTCATATAAATTAGGATTCCATTTTGCATAAACGGTGATGTCTTCTGATGGCATCGTCGTGAAATTATATGATGTAGTTAATGTATTATCACTAAACCAACCATCGAAAGTGTATCCTTGTTTTGTTGGATTTTCTGATGAGGTAACAGTAGATAAATAGTCTTGCGTGATTGAATCAATAAGCGATCCACCATTCGATTCAAAACTGATTGTAAATTGTGCAAGATCCCACTTGGCATACAACATAATGTCTTCTGCTGGCATGGTCGTGAAACTGAAAGCTGTGGTTAATCCTTCATCGCTATACCACCCACCAAATGTATAGCCTTCCTTGGTTGGATCAGTGGGTTGTGTGACTGCCGTCATATAGTCTTGCGTAATTGATGTAACCGCTGATCCATCATTTGCATTAAATGCTA
>QZJX01000025.1 GCA_003599395.1 Ignavibacteriales bacterium
GTAAATCATATAAGTAATCTTCTTCTAAATCGATTGAAGACTCTTCGAGTAAGTCTTGAATGATCTGATCAGTTGTAAGAGTAGAATCCGATTGCGCAAGCAGATTAATAGATAACAAGAATATTAGGATTATATATCTAATCATTTGTTGAATAGATAATTTTTGATTTTTTCTTTACGGGGTGAACTCGGATTGAAATCGATAATTATCCCTGCTTGATGAGTTAAGCCAAGATCAGGATGTGAGAAGAATGCATAATCCAGTGTAACAAATGAATAATGAATCCCAAGTCCGACCGAATATGAGCTCGGTTCACTCATAAAACCTGTTCTAAGAGTAAGGTATTCAATCAAATTGTACTCTACACCAAATCTAAAGGAAGGATCAAAATCAATTTCTTTTTCGACAGAAGCATTAAAAGTTATTAAAGAATTAAAGTCATGACTAGCACCAAATCCCATAATAAAAGGAATCTGATCGGATTCTTTTCCATAAGTCGCACGAAATAAATTTTGAGCATACATTGCGATTCTAGTATCTTCTGAAAGGTAATACAATCCACCCAAATTAATACTTACTGCATTATCGTTGCCATATCGCTCTATCGACAAATTTTGATAAAGCATTGTTAAACCCAGAAAAAAATTATTATCTATATTTCTGGAAAAGCTTAATGCAACTTTGTTCTCTTTATACAGTTCAAATCCATATTGCATATAACCGACAGAGATATTACCGAAAGAAAAAGGTTCAATATATGCTGCATATGCATTAGCAAGTTCTTTAACTCCGAAAGGTGATGGCGAATAATAAATTCCAACTTCTCGCCAGTTCATTTGCGCTAATCCGGCGGAATTACCAAATAGTGCAAAAACATCATTGGATTGGGCTGCATCGGAATGAGAAAGAGCAATTTGTTTTGCCCCGGGTGAAACTTGAGCCGCTGATTGAAAGTATAAAATGAGGATGAATATTAAGATGAGAATTATATTTTTCTTTTTCATATTTTGAATTTACTTGATTGTCAATAAATATTCAATTTCCTAACTTATATAGGAAGATAATTTAATCTGAGGAAAACATGAAAAAATTTCTTTTGATGTTTCTCGTTTTACCGGTTGTAATTTTTTCTGGTGAATTAAAAGCAAAAGTAACTGTAAATTATGAACAACTTCCTAATTCAGCAAAAGAAAGGTTAGTGGATTTTCAATATGCGGTTGAAAATTATTTAAACAACACGAGATTTACGGAATTGGATTGGGAAGGTGATCCAATCGCTTGTTCGTTTAATATTTTCTTTATTGCAAATTCAGGCGAAACCCGCTATAGTGCTCAAGTCGTTATTAATAGCCAAAGACCAATTTACATGAGCACGAAAAATTCTTTGATGCTGAACGTGATGGATAAGGAATGGAATTTTGAGTACGAGAAAAATCAAACTCTCCGTTTTAACTTAGTTAATTTTGATCCCCTTACGAGTTTTCTAGATTTTTATGCTTATCTAATTATTGGATATGATATGGATTCCTATAGCCCGCTTGGCGGTTCCAGTTTTTTTGAAAGAGCTTATGATATTACTTTATTAGGAGCAAGTAGCCCTTTTAGTAAAGGCTGGGCTTTGGAAAGCAGTTCTTATAATAAACGTGCCCTGTTGGATGAAATCCAAAATGCCAATTATAATCAGTTTAGAAAAGATTATTACGATTATCATTTTAACGGCTTGGATTTATTTAAGGAAAATAAACCTATTGCACAAAAGAATATTGTAAAGCTTATTGATAATCTTTACAAAGTAATAGACAAGATGGCTCGAAACAGCGTTATATTAAAAGTCTTTTTTGATGCAAAGGTTGGTGAAATTGTTGACTATCTTCAAGGATATAATGAAGCAATTTTTAAGAAATTAATGAAAATTGATCCGGGTAATATTACCAAATACGAAAAAGCAATGCAGAGTTAAGACACAATAATGATAAGACCTCAGCATTGAGGTCTTATTTTATTAGCTCTATTTTTTTTACTACATCATATTGATCAATATTCTTAATCACCTCAAATCCATTTATAACTTTTCCGAAATTTGTATAATGCGTATTTAGGTGTGGATAATTATTCTGCATCACAAACCATTGTGAACCTTCGGTATCTTTTCCCGAACTTGCCATTCCTATATAATAAGTATCAAACGGTATATGTGAAAATTCAGAGACAATTGTATGCGATGGACCACTCCACCCGGTTCCGGTTGGATCACCGGTCTGAATTACAAAATTTGGAACAACTCTGTGAAAAATTACATTATCGTAAAAATTATTTTTAGATAAGTAGATAAAGTTACCGACTGAAATCGGTGCGATTTCAGGCATAAACCGAATTGTGAAGGTACCTTTGTTTGTTACAATTAAAGCTCCGGAATATTCAAAAGCATAGTTAAACAACTTATCGAACAACTCTATTCTTTCTTCTTTAACTTCTGAAGTGAAAGTTAGTTCACTTCTTAAATCATATTTTAGTTCATGATTGCTTGATGATGAAATTGTCGATAATATTTCATTTGTAAAAAGTGTATCTAAATAATTAGTCACATGAAACAATGAAGAAATTGCTTGGTTGAAAAAACTATTCTCTAATTTAGCAGAAACTAATTCACTGATTTTCTCACGTAACTTTTCTGAATTGGCAACAGCAAAAGAGGAATCGATAGATAAATTATTTAAAGTAATTATTAACGGTTGATCGGGTGAATATTGATCTAACACAAAGTTTGTGAATTTTTCATCATGCTTGAGAGAATCGAAGTGGCTCATCATGTTGGAGTAAATATGGAATTTATTATAGTCATCAGCATTGCCATATAATTTTCTCAATTCGGTAAAGGCAAAATTACAATTTGAAATGTTAGCTAGATAACGATAATTAAATATTGGCAACACCATTTTGGAATATTCTTCATAGAATTCAACTTCTGTTCCTTTATGAAAAGTGTTTAAGAATAAAAATATTTCACCACGCGTATTTTCGCTTAAGTTTGGATCGTTCAATAAATTTGTGAGAAATTCATTTACACTTCGCAATAAACTTTCATCTCTAAATTTGATGTTCTGAATTGACTGCGTCGCAGTCAATGATACATTCGGATTACTGTCAAACAACAAATTCAAGTAAGCAAAAATTTCATCCGGCGATTGGTATTCATAATAACATACAGTTCTGGCAGCTTCACATCTAATCGACCAATCCGAATCGGTTATTAGTTTTTGTACTAAATCAAATGAATAGGGGAAAGAAGATAATTTTCTCAAAATTCCTAATCCATAGAGTTTTGTTTCGGGCTTAAATTCGTTTTGAAAAATAAACTCCAATTTATCAGGATTAACTTTATCCGATGCAACACGGTAAAGAGCAAACAAAGTATAAAATAAATCTGATTCAGTGATTTCGGCATTCAAATTAGCTAGCAATAATTTTACATCTTCCTCGTTTTCGTTCTTAATTCCTCTTAAATGAAAATTATAAACTGCTAACGGAAATCCGGTCAATTTAATTTTCTCATAAAGTGAAATGCATTTTAATAAATCATCTTCATCACCGACTTTACCAAGAGCATCGAAAATTTCATTAGTAAATTCTGTTCCGGTTTCTATTTGCTTAAATAAATATTTGGCCGATAGTTTTGATTGACCAAGTTCTCCGAGCGCAAAAGCTATTTCTTTTGGCTGCTGAATAAAATCTAAACCTAAAATATTTTTTATAAATGAAGTGTCTTGTGAATGAGCGATCGAAAGCAATGCAGCGTTAACTTTATCTAATTCACCGGATTGAAGATAATTTTCGAGAGTGTTTTTATCGAACTCTCTTAAGAAAGTTGTTTTAACTAATTCATAATCATGATTTTTATACTGAGCGGATAAGACAGATAATAAAACCAAAAAAACTGCAACCAATCTCATATCAAATTTCCTTTTGATAAACTCTATATTGTTTGTACCGTTCTCCGCGCATTGTCTCCGCACCTCTATTCATCATTTCATTGTCTTCAAGAATCCAACTTGCCTCACCTCTAAAAATATTTCTCTTAGCAGCTCGAACCATCACATCATAATATAATGCCGCATCCAAACCACGTTTTTGGAATTCAGGAATAATTCCCAGAATAATAATTCTTGCCCAAGGAATACTTTTTCTTTTCGTAAAAAGTTTTATGAAATTGAAGGGCAGAAGTCTTCCATTCATTTCTTTGAAAATGAAATTATAATCAGGCATAACTAATGCAAAACCGACAGTCTTATTTTCGATCTCTAAAAATAAAACCAAGTTAGGATCAACTAATGGTTTTAGATCAGCGGCTAAAGCATCAATTTCTTCATCTGTTAAAGGAACGAATCCCCAATTTGGCTGCCAAGCTTTGTTGTAAACGTATTTTACTTTTTCCAGTTCATTATCAAAATCTTTTAAATTAAGTATTCTGATCGACGCTTTTGATCTTTGTAATGCGATATCTGCAACACGTTTAATTTTATCATTCGTTTCCATTTTCTCTTTTGAGATTTTCCACGCGTAAAGATCTTTGGCTTTTTCAAATCCGGCATTGTCAATTAAGTCCATATAGTATTTTGGATTGTAGGGCATCAATATCCTTGGAGGATCATCAAATCCATCTATTAACAATGCGTAAATATCATTTACTGATGGACTAGCCGGTCCTCGCATGTGTTCCATACCTTTCGCTTTTAACCACTCGGCAGATACTTCGAATAATTTATTAGCTACATCCTGATCATTTATGCATTCAAAGAATCCAAAGAAACCAACTTTGTCATTATGTTCTTTATTATGCAGATCATTTTTAACTGCAGCAATTCTTCCGACAAGTTCTCCATTTCTTTCAGCCAAAAACATTTCCATCTCAGCATGTTTATAGAATGGATTTTTTTCTTTATTTAAAACTTTTTTAATATCGTAGAGAAGCGGTGGAACCCAATTCGGATCATCTTTATAAATTTTCCATGGGAATTTTACAAACTTGTTTAAATCAGACTTAGATTTCACAGTATGGATAATTATCTCGGACATTTTATCTCCGTTTGTCATAAAATAGAAAGGGGTTACCCGATAAGATAACCCCCTAAAACAAATTATAAATGATTAATCATATTTAGCCGATTAACCCCAATTCTTTACCTACTTTTTTGAAAGTTTCAACAATAAAATCTAGATGTTCATCTTCATGAGTCGACATGTAACTAGTTCGCATCATTTGTCTGCCTTGTGGAACACCCGGAGAAATAAATACATTTACAAAAACTCCGCTGTCATAGAGCATTCGCCACATTTTGAAAGCCAAAAGATCATCACCAACAATAACCGGAACGATGCCTGTTCTTCCTTCAATAACCGTAAATCCGGCTGCCTTTAATTCTGTTCTTACTTTGTTTGCATTTCTTATTAATTGATCAACTCTTTCAGGTTCTTGTTCAAGTATTTCCAAAGCAGCCATAGCAGCTGCAACAGATGCGGGAGTTGGAGAAGCAGAAAATATTAATGCGGCAGCATGATGTTTTATATAATCAATAACTTTCGCATCACCGGCGACAAATCCACCTAGAGAAGCAAATGTCTTACTGAATGTACCCATCGTTAAATCTACCTGATCAACTAAATCAAATTCACTGGCAGTTCCTCTTCCGCCTTTCCCAATCACACCAACTGAATGCGCATCGTCGATTAAAATTCTTGCATTGTTTACTTTAGCTAGTTCAACTAAACGGGGAAGATTTACAATTTCACCGCCGGTACTAAATACACCATCGCTAACAATTAATTTAGCTTGATCTTTACTTAGTTTAGCAAGAACTCTTTCGAGATCATTCATATCGTTATGTTTATAACGAAGCAGATCCGCAGTTGCTCCGCGAGCCATTAAATTTCCGGCAACTATACATGCATGGTTATCTTTATCAGAAATTACTACTTCACCTCTCTGAACTAGAGTCGGAATAATTCCTTGTGCGGTTTGGTATCCGGTACTGAATAATAATACTGCTTCTTTACCAAAAAACTTTGCCATTTTTTCTTCAAGTTCGATATGAAGATCGAGTGTGCCGGTTAGATAACGAGAACCCGAACACCCGGTTCCGTATTTTTCCAAAGCTTTTTGTGCAGCTTCTTTAACACGAGGATCGGCTGTAAGACCAAGATAATTGTTTGATCCCGCCATCACAATTTTTTTACCTTCAATTTGTACAACAGGTCCTTCATTTTCTTCAATTGCTCTGAAATAAGGATACATGCCTGATGCTTTAATATCGTCTGCTCTAGTAAAATCGTAGCACTTTTGAAATAGATCCAATTAGTTCCTCCAGTTTCTATATGTTATTTTTTTGTTATTTTTTCCAAGTCAATTAATACAATTGCAAAATTTAGTTTACAAGTCTTATAAAAGCAAATAAAACAATAATATAGAGAACACTATGAATCAGAAATTAGTTTCGGCTGTTACGGGTGCAAATGGGTTTGTTGGAAGTCATTTGGTTGATTTACTTCTGTCAAAAGGTCAAAAAGTTAAATGTATTGTAAGAGGTTCAAGCAATCTAAGATGGTTGGAAGGAAAGGATGTTGAAATTGTAAACTGTGGTCTGTTTGATAAAACGGGATTAGCCGCAGCATTAAAAGATGTCGATTATCTCTATCATGTTGCCGGAGTTGTAAAATCAAAAAATGAAGAAGGATACTTTAAAGGCAATGTTGAAACAACCAGAAACCTTCTTGATGTTTTGCTTGAAGTTAATCCCCAGATAAAAAAAGTCGTTGTCGTTAGCAGCCAAACTTCCGGAGGTCCCTCAATAAGTGTTGATAAACCTAAGAAAGAAAGTGATCCCTCACTACCGATAACAACTTACGGAAGAAGTAAAAGAGCGCAGGAAGAACTTGCATTAAGTTATTCCGATAAATTACCGATTACAATTGTGAGAGCACCAGCAATTTACGGTGAACGCGATACTGAAATTTATCTTGTATTCAGAACATACAAACAAGGACTCTTCACTTTGATCGGGTTCAATGATAAAAAACTCAGTCTTATACATGTGATAGATTTAGTTAATGGATTATATCTAGCCGCAAATTCTGAAAAGTCAAATGGACAAATATATAATATTGGTTCGGACGTGTTTTATTCTTGGCCGGAGATTGCAAAGGAAATTAAAAAATCATTTGGTAGAGGTGCTTTAACATTGCGACTTCCTCATTTTCTAGTTTATAGTGTGGCAGCGGTTGCACAATTTTTTGCGATGTTCAGTTCTAAAGCAGCAACATTTAATTTAGAGAAAGCCAGAGATTTTGTTCAAAGTTATTGGACAATGGATATCTCTAAAGCTCAAAAAGAACTTGGCTATAATCAAATGGTTTCAATTTCTGAAGGAATTAAACGAACCATCGATTGGTACAAAGATAATAAATGGTTGTGATCAATTTTCTTTTTTGAGTAGAATAGATGTGTGGAACTACAGTTGCTGTCGGAATTTCCGAATCCTTTATATGAAGAATCGAGTTTGATATTATTTTCTAAAAGATTTGCAATCTCGCATTCCAAATCTTTTTTGCCGGATTTAATTAAGAATATATTTTTAATCAAGGTAGCTGGATTTGTAGTTATATGATCTATGTGCCAATGAACTATTTTATCTTTTCTTAGATGTCGGGTTAATCGCTGTCTCAAATTTTTTTGTGCGCTTCCGACGTAGTAGTAGTATCCGGCTGAAAATAATCTATCAATGAATTTCTTGATTTGTATTTCGAAGGTTTTGCTAGCGTAAATTTCCAGCAGATATATTCCACAGTTTAGGGATTCTTTGCTGCTGGTCTTGCGCCTTCGGCTATCCAAGTTCTAATTCCCTTAATTTGATTTTCAGTCAGCGGTGGTGCGGCACCAGCCGGAGGCATTGGTTGAGTTCCGCCGCTTCCTTCAATTGCCCAAACAAGTTTACTTAAATCCGGATCGCCCGGAAAAACAATTGTAATATCAGATGTAGTATTTTGATAATTGGTTAAACTCAATCCGCCGGCACGCGATCCGTCATCATGACAAAATGAATTAGCACATTTAATTGTTAATACCGGCTGAATATGTTCGTAATAATCAACATTGGATGCTGGGATTGTTCTACTGTCAATTTCTGCATTAGTGATCGTGTCATCACATGCTGTATTTGCGAAAAGAAAAACTATAAATAAAAGTATTAGAGTGACCGTTGAAAAGTTATATTTTTTCATAAAATGATGTTTTCTTTTTTGACAAACTTAGAGTATTTTTTAATAACAATCTAACCACAAAATAATGACAGGGCGTCATGAAAAAATATTTAACATTGATAATAATTATTTGTTTCATAACTACTGCTTATGCACAGAATTATTTGCTTCAGTCCGGACCGATGGTCGGATATTCACAAATGCGCGAGGTTGCTTTGTGGGTTCAAACAACCGAAACTGCTTTTGTTTACTTTGCCTATTGGGATAAAGATAAACCGGAACAAAAGTTTTTTACATACAAAGTTGAAACAGATCCTTATAATTTTTTCATGACGACATTGATAGCTGATCAAGTCGAACCCGGAGTAAAATATCAATATCAACTTTATATAAATGATGAACCGGTTGAATTAAATTATAGGACTGAATTCGAGACTCAAAAATTGTGGCAATGGCGAGAAGATCCGCCGGAGTTTACGTTTGGAATTGGCAGTTGCGCATACATTAACGAACCCGAATATGACAGACCGGGAACACCCTACGGTGGAGATCATCAAATTTTTACAACTATCTATAATTTTGATCCTGACTTCTTTATCTGGATGGGAGATAATTCATATTTGCGCGAAGTTGATTGGCATTCAAGAACCGGAATATATAAAAGATTAACTCATGATAGATCATCGGATTTACTTCAATCAATGTTAGGCTCAATGCATCACTATGCTACATGGGATGATCATGATTATGGTCCAAACAATAGCGATAGAAGTTTTTGGGCTAAGGAATTAACAAGAGAAGCATTTACGAATTGGTGGGCAAATCCGTCTTATGGTGTTCCGGGTGCAGAAGAGGGAATAGCAACTTATTTTGAATGGGCTGATTGTGCTTTTTTCTTATTGGATGATAGAACATACAGATCACCTGAAAAAAGGAATCACACTAAAAAAGAAATGCTTGGCGAAGCCCAAATAGAATGGCTGCTTGATGCGATGTCCTCAAGCTACGCACCTTTCAAATTTGTTGTTATTGGATCGACTGTTCTTAATCCTGATCCATTGGGAGAGAATTACTCTAATTTTACCGAAGAAAAAAAATATCTATTAGATATGATAGCTAAAGAAAAAATTGAAGGTGTAATTTTTCTGACCGGTGATATTCATCGTGGTGAACTCACAAAAATTGAACGTTCTGAAAATTATCCGCTTTATGAAATTACTTCTTCACCGTTAAGTGCCGGAGTTTCAAGTTATGATCAAAACGTTGCAAGATTAGAAGGAACGTTGGTTCACGAAAGAAATTTTGGATTATTAAACGTATCGGGCCCAAGAAAAAACAGAACACTGAATATAAAAATGATTAATGCCGATGGTGAAGAAAAATGGAATTATACAATTAAGGAAAATGAATTAAAAATAGAGAAAGAGTAATTAATAATGAGGTGATAATGATTCTTAAACAGCTAAAAGATTCGTTTTGCATTAGTTTATTTGTAGCGTTTTTTATAATTGTACATAGTTCTCTCGCACAAGACGATAATGATTTTGAGTCTGCGTTAAATAGTCTTGATTCAGCAATTGAAAAATTTCTAAACGGTAATCCGGATGACTTTATAAATTTTTGGTCACACTCCGATGATGTAACTATCGCCGGTGGTTTTGGCGGTGTGATCGAAAAAGGTTGGGATTCCATAAGTAAAAGATTAGAAAGAGTTAATAGTGTTTACTCGAAAGCAACTTTTGAGACAGAAAGAATGTCCCTTGGTAACGATGATAAATTTGGGTACATAGTTCAGCATGAACTAATAAAGTTTTACGGTAAAGATGAAAATGTAGAAATGACTCGCAATTATCGGATAACAATGATATTCCGTAATGAGATTAATGAGTGGAAATTAATTCATCGCCATGCTGATGCAAATATGAATTGGGATGCCCCGGAATAATGATTTCGTAATAATAAAATTGAAATCGAAAATAAACTTGTTTAACTTTTGAACGAAAAAAATGGGGCTATAGCTCAGCTGGGAGAGCGCTTGAATGGCATTCAAGAGGTCAGCGGTTCGATCCCGCTTAGCTCCACTTAAAAACCTTGATTATAAAGCATAATTAGGGTTTTTTTATTTTCACTTCTTTAATACTTAAATCAAATTGGTTAGATTTGGATACTGTTGAAGCAAAAAAGGGCACAAAAAGGGTACAGTATTTTTCACGTGTTAAGCGAAGGAATTTCTTTTTGTCGAGAATAAATTTCGAAATGAAGAAAAATTTCTAAGAAGTGAATTCGAGAAGTTGCGAAGCGGACATGTAATGAAAAAAACCGGCAGGAGTTATTATAACTTTAGTGCTTTTTGAGTGAGTGCTTTGTAGGGACATGTTAACTTACATGCCAAAAATTAATCACCCTTTTTACCTCATCGCGAGAATAATTTTAGAAGATATTTTGATAACTATAAATTCCTCTGTACAATTAATATTTAAGATTAATCTCAAGCATGATCATTTCTCATTAATATATTTATAGATTATTCTTGATCATTTATTTTATTGTACTAAAATATTTTGATTACTTATTTGCACGACAAACTCGGACTTGAGGTTGTTATTTAGCAATTATTTTTATTTACCTAAATTAAAAAAACTACTATATTGCCATGAACTTTTAAGCAGGTAAACATCTTGTTTTTTTTAGTAGATGTTAACATTTTTTAAACAGCTATTAAGTAAAAAGATTGAATAGATATTTCTAAATTTAGTTGCTTACAGTTAACAATTTTGCAAATCATTAATAACGTTCTGCCGCTTTTTATAGCCGCATACAAGACAGCTTAATCAATGAAAAGAAAGTTCTTTATAATTTTTATCGCACTATTTCTTTGCTATTTTAATTCAGCTTCCCAAGAAAAACCATCCAATAAAATAACAGTGGATGACGACTCTAAATACACCAACGTCGGAAATCTTGCTTTAACTATTACAAATTTTGGAACGTATGGACACGGTTTCAGTAAGTGGCCCGAACAACCTTCATGTGAATATCCAACTGGTAGTGGTATTGAACATCTTTTTGATGGAGGTCTTTGGGTTGGTGGATTTTTAAGTGACGACTCAACAGGATCAAATAAAATTGGACCGTTTGTTTCAACCGGTGCCGTTGATGCTTCCTCAGTTTCTAATAGAGGTGGGGGTTTTGAATACACGAATCAAAAACAAGATTATGTTGTTGAGCGTTCTTCTCTTCTCGAATCCGAATTTTTTAGTCCGAAAGCAATTTCCCATCAAGATCTAGTAATGGAATACACAGATACTAATACTTTTATTGGTTCTGAACCCATCCCTGATCATAATCCATTAGGTATTGTTGTTAGACACGAAGCCTATTCTTGGAATTTTCCTTTTGCAGACTTTTTTGTGATAATGAATTATTGGATAAAAAATGTTGGCGATAAATATATAGATAGTGTTTACGTTGGATTATGGACTGACGCAGTTGTTAGAAATACAAATGTAACAGGAAGACCTTCCGGTAGCGATTTCTTTAATAAAGGTGGCAATGGTTATAACGATTCATTAAAGATTGCATACGAATTTGATGCGACAGGGGATGTAGGATTTACTGACAGTTATATTGGAATTCAGTTTCTTGGATCAGACACAAACACGGACTCTGTCAATTTTGTTAGCTGGCAGTTTAGGAATACTGATGATCCTCGTTTTTTTGCTCCGGTTCTTGATGTTGAACGTTATAATAAGATGAGAGGATTCTTCGGAAGTAATAGCAGGTATAATGATGGTGTTAACCCTAACGAATTAAAAACGCCAAGTAATCGTTCGATTCTAATTACAATGGGGGATCTAAATTCTATAGCTCCTGGAGATTCTATAAATATAACATTTGCGATTGTAGCTGCAAAGAAAACAGGAATAGATTTAGCTGCACTCGATACAGAGGAGCAAAAAACGGAATTATATGCTCATGCTGGATGGGCTCTGAGGGCTTATAATGGCGAAGACAGAAACGGCAATGGTATATTAGACCCGGGTGAAGATTTGGATGGAGATGGTAAAATTACGCGTTATATACTGCCAGCACCGCCACAATTACCAAAGACTAAAGTAGTACCTGAGAGTCAAAGTGTATCTATATATTGGGATAAATCTTCCGAAGAATCTATTGATCCAATTTCAGGGAAAAAAGATTTTGAGGGTTATAGAATTTATAGAACAAATCCGGGTTATGAATTAGGAGAAAGTACAGATTTAATAAATTCACTTGTGAAAGTTGCCGAATTTGACAGACTGGGAAATGATGTAGGTTTTAACACCGGATTTAACTCAGTAGAATTGAGTGAGCCCGTTACTTTTGAAAATGATAACACGGAATATTACTATAAATTTGAAACTGAGAATCTTCTTAACGGCTGGCAATATACT
>QZJX01000086.1 GCA_003599395.1 Ignavibacteriales bacterium
TATGCACTGGAAAATAAAATCCTGGATTAGACAAATCGGGAAATGTATTTTACGTTCAAGCTGCTTTTACTTTCTGATTTTTCACTGCTTCGGTTAACCATAAAAATTCATCGATAAAACCTTCAAGCCTTTTCCCATAAATCTCATCGGAAAGAACTCCATCCTTAAAAAGATTTTGTACTTCCGGTGTTGTTAAGTAGCGCGGTAACGGAAATCCTCCTAGCGAAAGAATTAATTTTTGAAGATCCATTGCGGCGCGGACACCGCCAAATTTACCGGTTGAAACAGAAACAACACCCGTTACCTTTTTAGAAAACTCGCCGAAGAAGAATTCTTTCGTCTTGGTATGAATAATACTCGAGATAAAACCGGGATTCTGATTTATGTAAATCTTTTACTTAGACAATTCTATATACTTGCCGATTCCGGTATTAATGAAAAGGTTGACCAAGCAACATGGGATAAAATTCGTGATGAAATCCAAAATGAATTTAAGCTCGGACACTATACCGAAGGAATAATATTCGGTATTAATGAAGTAGGCAAAATTCTCTCGAGTAACTTCCCTATTAAACCAGATGACGTCAACGAACTAACCAATAAGGTAGAGTTCTAAATCCAAATTGAATCTTTTCATTAACTTCTTTGTTTAATAATTCATGAAATCAACCCGACGAAAATTTATAAAAAGCGGATTTTTAGCAACACTTGGAAGTTATCTGATTCCAAGTTTCTTATTAACAAGTGATACAGAAGCTTCAGGTATTTTCCCGCTAAATTATAAACCGGATCCCAGTCAATGGTCAGATACCGAAGTAACAGTAACTTGGATCGGTCATTCAACTATGCTGATCAATTTTTTCGGAAAATGGATTTTAACCGATCCAGTATTAAAGGAAAGGGTCGGTGTATATTTTTTTGGAACCAGTATCGGTCCATCAAGAATGACTCCGCCTGCATTAACGATCGATGAAATTCCTAAACCAGATTTAATTTTACTATCTCACGCTCATATGGATCACATGGATTACCCCACGTTATCAGATTTTGCTTACAAATATCCAAACCAAATTGATGTAGTTACCGCATACTTAACACAGGATGTAATTGATAATCTTCCTTGGAAATCGCTGCATGTTATGGATTGGAATGATAAACTAAGTTCGAATGAAATTGATATTACTGCTCTTGAAGTTGAACATTTCGGCTGGCGTTTCCCATGGGAAAAAGATCGTTCACGAGGTTATATGAAAGACGGAAGAAGTTACAATGCTTATTTACTGAAACAAAATGGGAAATCAGTTTTGTTCGGTGGCGATATGAGAAAACATGGAAAACTTGAAGTGATAAAAAATGAAGTAGTAGATATTGCCTTGATGCCTATCGGAGCCTACGATCCTTGGTTACAAAGTCATTGTACTCCTGAACAAGCTTTAGAAATGACAGATGCTATTAATGGTAAATACTTTATTCCGATGCACACAAAAACATTTCAACAAGGCAAAGAACCTTTTAACGAACCTATTGATAGAATGTTAGCCGCCGCACCAAATTATAAAACAAAAATTGCTATTGAAGAAATCGGTCAAACTTTTAGGTTGAATTCATAATTCTCAATCAAGAATTCAAAATTGCTTCAATAGTATTATACTCATCTTCAGAAAACTCTAATTGAGCTTGAACTTTAATAAGTTCCAAAACATGATCGACTTTACTAGCACCGATTAAAGCGGAAGTTACAACTGGATGACGAAGCACCCACGCTATTGCCATTTGAGCAAGTGATTGTCCGCGTTGCGCTGCGACTTCATTCAGCTTTTTTACTTTATCAATTTTTTGTCGGACTTCTTCTCGTTTTAGAAACCCCCATTCCTTCGCAGCTCTTGAATCGTTTGGAATTTCGTTTAGATATTTATTCGTTAATAATCCTTGGGCAAGGGGTGAAAAAACAATTGCTCCCATTCCTTCATGCTGTAATGTATTTATCAAATCCCACTCAATCCATCTTTCAAACATGCTGTATTTTGGTTGATGAATTAGTAAAGGAGTTCCGAGTTCTCTCATTATTCTCGCTGCCTCCGCTGTCCGGTCAGCTGGATAATTCGATATACCCGCGTAAAGTGCTTTACCGCTTCTAACAATTTGATCAAGTGCCATCATTGATTCTTCAAGAGGTGTATCATAATCGGGACGATGATGATAAAAAATATCTACATATTCTAATCCCATTCTCTTTAATGATTGATCACAGCTTGCAATTAAATATTTGCGTGAACCAAAATTTCCGTATGGTCCCGGCCACATATCATAACCGGCTTTGCTGGAAATTATCAATTCGTCTCGGTAAGGTTTTAAATCATTTGCTAAAACTTTACCAAAATTTTTCTCGGCTGTTCCGTAGGGCGGACCGTAATTATTTGCTAAATCGAAATGAGTGATTCCGTTATCGAATGCAGTTAAAATTATTTCTCTACCGTTTTCAAAATCGTCAACATCACCAAAGTTATGCCACAAACCAAGAGAGATTAAAGGAAGTTTAATTCCGCTTCTTCCGCATCTTCTGTATTGAATTTTTTCGTAACGATTTTCATCTGCTTTGTAACTCATATTTACTCCGATTATTTTCCCAATCTTCTAAATTTGAAATTCTCTAACTGTTGATACAAGATGCCACTAATAATTAAAATTAATCCAAGAATTGAAGAAAACAATATTGTTTCTCCAAGTATTAAAGCAATAAATAATAATGAAATGAATGGCGATAGATAAGCAAGTGTTGATGTCTTAGCTTGATTAGTACTTAATTGCATTCCTTTCATCCACAAAAAGAATGTAATCCCCATTTCAAACAAACCGATATAAATTGCTCCGAATAAGTAACCGATAGATTCAATGTGAAATGACTCGAATACAAGCACGAAAACGAATGTAAAAATTGAACCGAAAAGAAATGAGGCAAATAATTTAACGGAGTTTTTTCTTTTATCAATCAAACTCATTGTCCAAAAAGTTGCCCAAATTACAGAACTTCCAACCGCTAAAATTACTCCAAATAAATTGTGGAATGACAAACCAAATATATCTCCTCGAGTTGCAATCACAACAACACCGAGAAATGCCAAAACTAATCCGATAATTGTACGAATTGTAATTCTCTGACCGAGAAAGATCACTGAAAAAATCGAAATCATAATCGGCCATGTATAGTTTAAAGGTTGTGCTTCTTGTGCCGGAAGTAATGAGTACGCTTGAAATAAAACTAAGTAATATAAAAACGGGTTAAACAATCCTAAAAGTAAGTTTTTACCTATTGATTCACCTTTAAAGACATTAAGAACATCTCTTGGTGATTCGTAATAAGCAAACACAAGCAAAACCATCATGCTTGCTAAAGATGAATAAAATAAAAGCTGTGCATAATTTAATCCGGCTAATGTAAGTTTAAAAGCCGTTGCAACAGTTGACCAAAGTAATACTGCACTAAGTGCGTAAATAATAGAAAGTGTTTCTGTTTTTAGTTTCACTAATAAGAATCTCTGTTTTAAGTAAACCGAATTATAAGTATTTTAGTCCAAAATGCGAATTGACTTATTTAAAATATTATTAAGTTCTTTGATTCTGGCTGGAATAATATCATGCCAGCAAGCAATTGATCTTTCTCCCGTTTATTATAAACAAGGTAATGAACTTTATGATAAAGGAAAATTTCAAGAAGCAATTGATAAATATACAGAAGCAATAGAAGCAAATTCATCAAATCAAAATTATTATTTTAATAGAGGAAGTGCTTACTTTGCAATCGGTAATTACGAATTTGCTATAAAAGATTACACTCATGTTCTACAACTATTTCCTCAAAACTCGGTTGCTTTGAAAAGTCGTGGGTCATCTTATTTTAATATCGGCTTAAATGACAGAGCTATTGATGATTTTTCGCAAGCATTACAAATAAATCCCCGCGATACCGAAGCACTTAATAACCGCGCATATGTAAAAACCTCAATAAAGGATTTTACATCAGCATTCGAAGATTATTCAAGAGCAATTGAACTCGATACAACAAATTCAATTCTTTACTTTAATCGCGGTTCTGTATTGGACAGTTTAAAACAATTCGAATCAGCAATCGAAAATTATACTCAAGCATTGCATATTTCTGCGGATAATCCGCAAAATTTTATATCGCGAGGATTGTCGTTAATTCAATTGGGTAAAAATGAAGAAGCATGTGAAGATTTCAACTCAGCATTTAAAATAGATTCGACTGCGATAGTTTTTCTTAATAAATTTTGTAAATGATTTTTGAGGAAATATGGAAATCTTTGGTGGAAAAGAATTAACGCTAATTCAACTAATTCAATTTATGCTCGCTCCCGCGGTAATGATTAATGCGTGTGGACTTCTTTTACTCGGAATAAACAATAAATATTCCATTGTAGTTAATCGAATTAGACTTTTAAATGAAGAAAGAAGAAAGTACAAATTAAAAATCGGTGGCGAGATTTATGAAACCGAAGACAATGTTAGATTAGAAAGTATATCCAAACAGTTAGTTCTTCTTGTGTATAGAGTCAAACTCGTTCGCAATTGTGTTCTCTCTTACACCGTTGCTATTGCATTTTTTATCCTATCGTCACTTTTAATCGGCATTGCATTCTTTACTAAAAACATTGAGTTGGATATTATTATTCTCGGTTCATTTTTACTAGGAATGCTGGCGGTATTTGTCGGGATTCTTTTTGCGATGACTGAAACCGCACGCGGATATTCAATCGTCAGATTCGAAGTTCAAGCTGATGAGTAACAAACAAACTAATATCGATTATCTTGACCCGAAGAATATGATTCTTCTCTATGCCCGCGGTGCATTTCCTATGGCAGAAAAAAACGGAAGAATTAATTGGTATATGCCGGAAATTAGAACAATCATTCCACTCGATAGTTTTAATATTCCACGCTCACTTTCAAAATTTATGAAGAAGACCAACTTCAAATTTTCATACGATCAATCAACAATGGATGTTGTAAAAAACTGCTCTTCCCGCAATGAAACTTGGATAAATGACAGATTAATAAAAGCATATGAAGGAATAATGCAACTCGGTCATTTACATTCTGTTGAAGTTTATGAGAAACAAAATTTAGTCGGCGGACTTTATGGGGTTACTTTCCGCGGTGCATTTTTTGGAGAATCTATGTTTTCAAAGAAATCACAAGCATCAAAAGCCGCTTTAGTAAAATTAATTGAGCGGCTCCACGCGAAGGGATTCAAAGTTCTGGATGTTCAATATTACACCGATCACTTAGGTATGTTCGGAGCAAGGGAAATTCCTTTCGAAGAATATGCTGCTTTGCTGAAACAAGCTTATCAATGGGAAATATCTTTTAATTAAAAATATTACCTCATCTTAGAAGAACTTTAACTACTCATCAACGTCAAACTTACCGTAAAAAACTTTTTATATTTACTAAACAAAATTTAGAGGGATTGTAATGAAATTTCGCTTCTTAGTTTCAATAATTGTTCTTATTTCAATGATATCGATTGTAAAGGCTCAAAGTGCCGGAATTCATTTAATGCTGGGTTATCCGCAAGGGGAATTCAAAGAAAATGTCGATAGATTGGGTTATGGATTTAATATTCATGGAACGCTCTGGTCAGCCAGCAAAGAAAGACCCTTTACCATTGGATTAAATGTCGGATACCTTGTGTATGGAGAAGAATCCGAAAGACGAAGATTTAGTAACCCAATTCCTGATGTGTGGGTGGATGTAAACAGAACAAACAGTATTTTGAATTTTCATTTGTTGTTCCAGATTTCACCGTTTACCGGAACTTGGAGACCTTATGTTGAAGGATTATTCGGCGGTGCTTATATCTTCACCTCAACAAATATTGAAAGTGAATGGGATAATGAGGAAATAGCTCGCTCAACCAATTTTGACGACTATACTTGGAGTTATGGCGGCGGAGCCGGATTGTTGATTAAATTATCTGAAAATCTTGGTGATGTATCAACCCTTTATCTTGATCTGAAAGCTCGATATATGTTCGGAACCAATGCCGAATATCTTGCAGAAGGTTCAATTACAGTCGACCAGAAAAACGGTAACGTTTACTATGATGTTCTGGAATCAAAAACAGATTTACTTTCTGTGCACATTGGTGTAACTGCATATTTTTAATTTGATTTTGTAGCTAAGATATTTTAACTATAAGCATAACTTAAATCAAATTTGAGGGTGATATGATAGATAAAATTAAAGAATATCTCGGTTCCGAAGCTGATCAATTGCTTAGTTACAAAGCAATATTCCCTAAAGAAAAACTACATCTTCCCGGTCCGGATTTTATTGACAGAATTTTTATTCAATCTGACAGATCACCGAACGTTTTAAAAAATCTAAATTGGATTTTTAGTAGTGGACGATTAGCCGGAACCGGATACGTTTCAATTCTTCCGGTTGATCAAGGAATTGAACATTCCGCCGGTGCATCATTTGCTCCGAACCCGGAATATTTTGATCCCGAAAATATTGTTAAACTTGCGGTTGAAGGAGGATGCAACGCTGTTGCTTCAACTCTTGGCGTTCTTGGATTGACATCAAGAAAATATGCTCACAAAATTCCTTTCATCGTTAAGCTGAATCATAACGAGCTTCTAACTTATCCGAATAAATATGATCAAATAATGTTTGCGGGAGTCGATCAAGCATTCGATATGGGTGCTGCCGCAGTAGGTGCTACAATTTATTTCGGCTCGGATGAAAGTACCAGACAAATTATTGAAGTTAGCGAAGCTTTTCAATATGCTCATGAACTTGGTATGGCAACAATACTTTGGTGTTATCTTCGTAATTCTGATTTTAAAGCGGATAAAGATTATCACACGGCAGCTGATTTGACAGGACAGGCAAATCATCTCGGTGTTACTATCGAAGCCGATATTATCAAACAAAAATTACCGGATTGCAATGGCGGGTTTAACGCAATTAAGTTCGGAAAAACTCATAAAAAAGTTTATTCTGATCTGACTAGTGATAACCCAATTGACTTGACCCGCTATCAGGTTATTAACAACTATATGGGAAGAGCTGGATTAATAAACAGCGGCGGTGCTTCAGGAGAAAACGATTTTGCCGAAGCGGCTAAAACTGCGGTAATTAATAAACGTGCGGGCGGTATGGGTTTGATTTCCGGTCGCAAAGCATTTCAGAGACCAATGGAAGAAGGTGTAAAATTATTAAACACAATTCAAGACGTATATCTTTGCAAGGATGTTACGATAGCATAATTTTTCGGATTCCCGCAATTTCCCATATTGCGGGAATCTCACATCATTTAATATTTTTTGAAACATTTTCCGATTGATATGTTTTAAATAGCTGTAGATTATTAGGTTACACAAATTTTTTGACAATCAAGGAGTTATTGTGAAGTTATTCGAAACTGCGGCACGTGTATTACTTATATTATCATTTGCTTTCTTAACCATAAATACTTCCGGACAATTAAAAAAAGTATCAAAAGAACATGCAAAGATAATGAGAGAATATTCCGACTTGTATAAGAAATATCAAGAAATTCAGAAGCAAGCATCATCTGATAAAGAACTTGTTGCCGAAGGTGAAAAATTAAAAAATGATGTTGAAGCACTTATGATTAAGAAAGATCCCTCTCTTAAACAAGTACTGGATGATCGAAAAGAAATAGAGGAAAAAGTGGATGCTAATCCCAATATGGATAAAGAAGAATTAGCAAAGTTGCACGAACAGTATCAAGAAACTTCAAAAATTCTTCATGAAAAACAACATGATATTATGGAACAGAAAAAATTTAAGGATAGAGCAGAAGCAATAAATAAAAAATTAAGAGAAAGAATGATTGCAATTGACCCAAATACACCAAAGATAGAAGAAAAATTAGCCGAGCTGAGAGAAAAGTTAAATCAAACTACAAAATAATTTATCATGCATATATTCTTAATACTACATATCATTACTGCCGCAAAAAAACTTCACTTTTTTTGATTTCCGAAATAATTATAATAAGTTTTGCCTTCAATAAATTAATATTAGCCATAAAGAAAGGAAAAGTATGTTTTTAAAAAAGAGAAATATTATTTCAATGATAATGATTTTGTGCTTAAGTACAATTTTTGCTCAAGGTCAAATGCAACAGGATCAATCATCTGAAGCTCAGCTTTTATTTCAAGAGTACAATCAGTTGAATCAACAAATTCAACAATTACAACAGCAAGCTATGAATGATGAAAATATTGCACAAAAAGGCGAAGCACTTGATAAAGAAATTACTGACGCAATGGTGAAGAATAATCCCGAGATAAAAAAATCATTGGATAAACGAGATAATATAATTTCACAGTATCAAGCGGCTGAGCAATCAGGTGATCAACAAAAGATGCAATCGTTAGGACAAGAGTTTCAATCAGTTTCACAGATAATTCAAACTGAGCAGCAAAAGGTGATTCAACAACCAGAAATCGGTTCGCATCTTCAAGAATTTGAGACACTTGTCATGCAAAAAATGGAAGCAATAAATCCCGAAACCCCTCAGTTATTATCTAAGTTAGAACAACTCAGAAATAAATTGATGACAATGCAACAACAGCAACCGAATCAAAATTAATAAAAAAGGCGAATCATCTGATTCGCCTTCTTTATATTCTGAGTTCAGAATTCTGAATTCTTAGTTCTGCTGTTAAGCTGCACCTGTTGCCAAGTGTTCATCTTCCATTTCTTCTTTTTCATTGAATTTATGATGATCTTTGGCAGCTCTTTCAAGCAATATTTGTTTTAACTCATCTTTGTAGAAAAATTTCTTTTTACCAAAAGCAGGTTTAAGATGATTCAACCAGTATGCATTTTCATCATACTTGGCGAAAAATGGTCTTCTTACCCAATCCGGATTTCGAGCTTGTAAAAAGTTTAATACAAAAACTTTTTCGTCGTTAATTTCCGCAATACCTTCGATTACAACTTTACCAGGTAATGCCGACATTGATGGACCGCGGACTGTTCTTCCAAGTCCCGATACATTCTTATAAGCATCTCGGAAAATTTGGAAAGCTCTATAGAGAGGAATTTCAAAATAATTTTTTGCACCGGTATCTCGTTCAACAAACATGTAATAAGGAATAATTCCCTGACTAACCTGATCTTTCCACATTCTCCGCCAAATTGTGGGATCATCATTTACATGTTTTACAATCGGTGATTGTGCTCTTATTACTGCTCCAGTGCTTTGTATTCTTTTAACAGCTTCGCGTGCAACAGGAGTAGAAAGCTCCACCCAATGATTGTAATGTCCCATAATAGCAACATGTTTTCCGGCATCTACTAATTTTTCAAAAAGTTTTAATACTCCGTCAGCTTCTTTATCGGTAACAAATTTGTAAGGCCAATATGCAACTGATTTTGTACCAATTCTAATATTTCGTATATGCTCAAATTCCGGTTTGAGAAATGGTTTTAAGAATATTTCCAACTTTTTTAATGTCATAACCATCGGATCGCCGCCGGTGAAAAGAACATTTGAAATTTCTTTATGCTGTTTTAAATACTTTTGGAATCTATTGGATTCATCCGTTGTAAACTTTAAGTCCGTCATCCCAACAAACTGTGCCCAACGGAAACAGAAAGTACAATAAGCATGACACGTTTGACCGGCAGATGGAAAAACTAATGCAGTCTCTCTGTACTTATGTTGAACTCCTCTTACCGGTTCGTCATCCTCCTCCATATAGGGAACGTTTGCTGTCATCTGTCCGGCCGGGTGAGGATTTAATGAGAATCTAATTTCGTTAGCAGCTTTTTGAATTTCCTCTTTGGTTGCTTTCTTTTTTAACAAATCTGCGATTCTATTAAAGTCGTTATCTTCAATCATTCCCCTTTGAGGAAAAGTTAATTGGAAGATTGGATCATTCGGAATATTATCCCAATCAATCAGTTCTTCAACAAGGTAATTATTTGTTCTGAATGGAAGTACATGAGAAACAACTTTTACTGCAAATAGATCATCTTTGGGAATTTTTTGAAACTGGGGGATTTTTGTTAAATCACGTAACCCGTAAAATCTCATTTGTTTTGGTTTAATCATATCGTCACCTCTTTCTTCTTTAAGCGAAAAACCGGAACTGCCCCCGGCAAAAAATCCATAATAGAAGTAAAATGGTTCGCTATATTTTATGTGAGTAATTCGGATTGTCCGAAACCGACCGGACAAATACAATATAAAAATTATTTAGTGGATATCAAGGTTTGAATTTAAACAGCTAACAATGAAGACAAAAAAAGCGGTATTTAGCCGCTTTAATTGAGTTCTGTAACTTTACTGATATCCGGAAGCTTTACAAATTTTTCTTGAAATTTATAATTGCCGGCTTCAGTTTTTACTGTTTTTATATACTTAACAGTAACAAAACCTGATTTTGCTTTTGCTTTAGATTTATCGGCAAACGATTGTTGTTTAGCCATTATTAACTCCTTTTAATTTTAGCTTACAAATTTAGGTAATTTTTTCTTTAAAAAAAATGAAAACGGATGTACAAATCTTATCCCCATTGTAAGGCGAGATTAAATTAAATCCTCAAATTTAGCATTTATGATTTCGGCAAGGTTTTCGGGATTGATAAAAATTTGCATCCCCCTTTGTCCGGCACTTATATAAATATTCTCGAACAATAATGCAGATTCATCAATAAATGTGGGAAATAATTTTTTCATCCCGATTGGCGAGCAACCTCCCCTAATATATCCTGTTACTTCGAGGAGATCTTTCATTTTAATCATTTCAATTTTCTTTATGCCAGAAGCAGATGCTGCTTTCTTAAGATTTAGTTCATAGTTTCCGGGTATTACAAATACGTAATGATTATTATCAGTACCTATAGCAACTAATGTTTTAAAAACCTGTTCCGGCTCTGCATTTATTTTCTTTGCAACAGAAACTGCATCCAGTTCTTCTTCATTAAATTCGTAAGGGTGAAAAGTGAAATTGATTTTTTGTGCTTCAAGAATTCTTATCGCGTTGGTTTTCTTCATTAATGTAATAAACTAAAGTAGATTTTGTGAGATGGTTTTAGTAAAACTAAAAGAGATTGTCCTAGTCTAAATTACAAAGACAATCTCTTTCTAAAAATTACAGTTTGAATTTTTTAGTTACTTCATCAGAAATTTCTGAAGAAACTAAAATTCTTCCGCATGATTCACATGAGTAAATTCTTTTACTTTGTCTAATTTCCAATTGTCTTTGCGGCGGGACCACATTATGACATCCGGTACAAGCAGCTCTGTTAATTGTTGCAATTGCTTTACCGCCAAGAGCTTTTCTAATTCGCATGTAGGTATTGTAATCGGGTTTTTTTACATTTGCGACTGATTTTTCTCTTCTATCTAAAAGGCGAGCTTCTTCTTTTTCGTTTGCTTTAATTATTTGTTTAAGTTCATCTTCTTTTTCAGCAAGTTCTTCTTGAAGTTTCTCAAGTTCGGGTTTTACTTCATCAATCTGCATCTTCAATTGTTCAACAAGATCTTCTAAAGCTAAGTTCTCAGTTTCTAATCTTTCAATTTCTTCTTCGGTATGATCTATTTCCTTTGTGAGAGCATCATATTCTTTGTTGTTTCTGACTTGATAAAGTTGGGCTTTGAATTTTTTTAGACTCTCTTTTAAGTCAGCGACTTCATTGTCATTATGTTTTCGTTTTTTAAGAGATTCTTCTTTCTGTCTCTCTTTTTCATCCGATTGATCTTTAAGAGTTTGCATTTGTCCCTTAAGATCATTAACTGCTGCCGGAAGATCGCCGCGTAGTTCCTCCAGTTCATCCAATTGATCATCAATCAATTGTAGTTCGAATAAAGCTGATAACCTGTTTACCAATTTGTTACTCCTTATGTTTTATAAAAACTTATCGGGTTGGTAGTCCCGGAATACTTATAAACTTTTATACCACTTTTATTTTCTTTAATAAACTTTTGTAATCTTTTTTGGACAATATTTAGTGAATGAATTTCTGTTTCGTAATGCCCGGCATCAATTAGAAGGATTTTATTTTCGGCATCTTGAAAAGTATGGTATTTAACATCAGCCGTGATAAATGCATCAGCTCCGCTACTGATAGCAGCATTAAGCAATTCAGATCCACTTCCGCCGCAGACCGCGACTTTATTTATTGAACTAGATTTGCCTTTTGTAAACCTTAGATTTTTGGCTTTCAATTTTTTGATAACATGGTCAAGAAAATCATTTTGTTTCATTCCATTTTCAAGCTTGCCGATTGCACCCATTCCATAATTT
>QZJX01000059.1 GCA_003599395.1 Ignavibacteriales bacterium
AACTAGGATTAATTTCGAGTAGCAACGCACAAATTCCTGAAATATGCGGTGACGACATAGAGGTACCGCTCATGGTTGTATAGAATGGTATATGAGCCGGATCGAGTTCGCTATCGGCTGGAGCACCTAAAACAGGAACCGGTGAAATAGCCCTAGTTGAGACAACGTCATCACCGGGAGCTGTAATTGTTGGTCTGTTTTCATACGTCCAAGTTTGTCCGTCTTTCGTAAACGTAAACGATTCATCATTAATTCCTCGGGATGAAAAATCAGCTAATCCACCAAAAGGATTTCCAGCGGCAACAGTTATTACCCATGGAGCAGAATAAGGAGTATTTGTTCCTTCAATTGGGCCTGAATTTCCGGCAGAAAATACAACGACCATACCTCGTTTGTATGCCTTGTATGATGCAATATTAATAGGATGATCGGGATCAAAAGAACCGGAGGAACCCCAGGAATTGTTTATTATTCTAATACCATATTGAAGTTGGTGAGTCAAGGCATAATCAAAACCGCCAAGTGCATCAAGAACCAAAAGGACAGCACCAGAGCCATAACCTATTATATCAGCACCTGGTGCAACGCCTTCATATTTTCCCCCTGACTTTACGCCTGTCCCACCAATAGTTCCTGCAACATGTGTTCCGTGACCTGAATTGTTATCGGTCGAAGGGATATTTTCAACATAGACTATTGGTAGAATATTACCTGTTGGAGAAAGATCGTTGTACGCTGCAGGATTAGTTGAACCAAGTGCATTCTGAATCACTTTTTGTCCGTATAGGAGATCATCGTGTGTCGCATCAATACCACTATCATGAACAAGCACTCCGATACCTTTACCTGAAACCGGGAATCCGTTATTCGCTGAAGTCATTTGAAGATTTTCTCTAATCTGCTCAACACCAGTTATTCCTCGACTATTATTATTATGATATTCTAATGGTCTATTGAAGTAAAGTGAATGTATTTCAGGATTGGATGCTAAATCTAATATTTGTTCAGGGGTGGCAATTATTCCAGCCATCGGTAGAGATTGAAACGAATAACCGAGCAAAATTCCAACTTCTCGCAGGATGTTGAGTTGAAGCTCAGATGGGGGCTCATCACCTTTGAATGTAACCACCACCTCTAATGATGTTTCTCCTGAATTAATTTTATCTTGTAAGTAAGAGTCTATTTTTGCTTGGGCAAAAATTATACTTACAGAAAAAGCAATGAGGATTAAAGAACGTTTTATTGGGTGCATTTAAGTACTCCTTAATTTGATAGATAGTTATTGTGATTTAATCGAAAACTAGAGTTGATTAAAATTTTTTTTATTTTCACGATATCATGGGCTTTAAATAAAAAATAATCTGCCCCCAATTTTCTGCTGATTTCTTCTAAATTGTATTTTAGTTGGTTGGTAAAAACGATTATAAGTGATCTTGAAGTTTGATTTCGTATAAATCTTAATAAGCTAATTCCTGATCCGTTTTCTAAGTCTATATCAGTTATTATTAAATTTGGTTTGTGAGATTTAATTATTGACATTGCTTTTTGATACGAATCAGTCTCAAAAATTTTTGGATATTTATAGATGTCATTTGCTAATTCTTTAATTCTTTCTCTTATTTCCAAAGATCTATCTGCTATTAATATTGTCATCAATTGCCCCCGAAAGACTCAGCGAAATATATTGGAGCGAGGACAAGTAAAAACAGCGCCTGATTATTGGTTTTTGTGTAGAGATTTTTAGAAGTGAGTTGCGGTAATTACAACGAATATTATGCGGTTATTTCGACTACTTATTAGTTTTACCGAAGTGTAATAATTTTTATGTAATCAGATTTTGCTCAATCGCATATCTGATAATTTCCGCATTAGTTTTCATTTTCATTTTTTCCATTATTCTAGATCTATAAGATGTGACAGTATTCACACTTATAAAAAGCATTTCAGCAATTTCGCTTACAGATTTCCCCTCGGCAATTAAACGCATAACTTCAAATTCACGATTTGATAAATTTTCATGCAGGGGTTTATCATGATCAACATCCAACTCCAAAGCTAAGTGTTCTGCCAGTGTCGGTGTGATATATTTTCTTCCGTCAGCAATTTTTCTTAAGGCTTCTATTAAAATTTTTGAAGCGGTGCCTTTTGTAATAAATCCAAAAGCACCGGCTCTAAGTGCTCTAACCGCAAATCTATCTTCCGGATGCATACTTAAAATTAATATTCGGGTGTCGGGATAATGTGTTTTTATTTCACTTATTAAATCTAAACCGCTTCTTCCAGGAAGAGTAATATCTAGAATGACGATATCAATTTTATTTTTAGATAAAAGCTCGAACATTTCGTCAGCATTTTGAGCTTCTCCAATAACATCAATATCGGATTCTTTTGCGATTACCTTTTTAAGTCCCTCACGTATTAATTCGTGATCATCAACGAGAATTATTCTCATATAAATTTCCTTTTAGTTAATTGGTACTAGAACTTCAACTAATGTTCCGCCGTTAGAATTTTCGGTTATCGAAATAGATCCACTTAATAAACTCACTCGCTCTTTCATCCCAATAATTCCGATTGATGCAACATCATCAATTGATTCTTCATTAATGCCTATTCCGTTATCAATAATTTTCATGCTGAATTTATTATCATTTTCTTCAAGTATTACATTTACTTCGGTGGCTTTCGAATGTCTGGCGACATTGGTGAGAGCTTCTTGAAAAACCCTAAATATGCCGACTTTTTTATCATTATCAATTTCTAAATCATCAATTAATTTTTCAAGTTTTGTGTCAATCTTAAATCGTCTTTCAAATTCTTTGAGGTGCCACTCAAGGGCGGGTATTAAACCTAGATGATCGAGCACATCCGGACGAAGTTCTGTTGAAATATCTTGTACAGATTTAATTAACTTTTCAATTAATTTTTCAATCGGTTTAAGATTATTAAGAAGGACTTCCTTTGGGAGTTTTACATTATTTTCTAAATCATCAATTAATAGACCGATATCCATATTAATTGCGGTTAGAACTTGCCCAAGTTCGTCATGTATTTCTCTGGCAATTCTAGTTCTTTCTTCTTCTCTTGTAGATTGTAAACTTGCGGATAAAGCGCGTAATTGTTTTTGTGATTTTAAAAGATCTGCTTCAATTTTTTTGAATTCGGTTACATCCAGACAAGAACCATACATTCCAATCACTTCATTTTTAGAATTAGTTTGTATAATTCCTCTTGTAGATAATATTCTTATCTCCCCATTTGGTCTAACGATTTTTTCGAAATGGAAAAAAGGCCTCGCAGTTTTGATTGAGTTTTGAACATTTTGTAAAACTTCCTCTTTCCCGTCAGGGTGTAGCATGTTTATAAACTTCTCATAAGTTGGAGTAAATGTGTTTTTGTCAACACCAAATATTCTATAGAGTTCGTCTGACCAATAAAGTTGATCTTTCGCGATATCCCATTCCCAACTTCCTAAATGCGCAAGTTGTTCTGCCTGACCTAGTAATAAACGTTTCTTTCTAATGTCATTTTCAATTTTTTTTCTTTCGGTTATGTCGGTTACTATTGCAATAAATCTATTTATATTTCCATCCTCATCTTTGTTATAACTCCAATCAACTTGAACATCAATAATATTATTATCTTTTGTCCTTCGCTTTACAAACTCAGTTTGCGGATTCACCTTACCTTTAATTGCTTTTTCAATAAATAATTTCATGTAGTCCACATCATCTTCTTTTGCCTGAAGTTCCCAGATTTTAGTGCCGACAATTTCTTCAACGTTAAATCCGTGCATTCCGGCAAAAGCGGCATTTGCAACTACTATTGTTCCTTCAACATCTGTTTTAACTATTCCATGGGGAAGTAATTCAAAAATAGTTCTGAACCTCTTTTCGCTTTCTAGAAGTTGCTTTTCAGATAATTTGCGTTCAGTGATGTCTCTGATTGTAGTCAGCGTATAATTTTTATTAAATATCGTAATTGGGCTAACCATAACATCAACCGGAAATTCATTTTTATCCTTTTTCAAACCGAATAGTTCTAAATTTGCTCCCATTTCTCGTTTACGACGCTGCTGCTGATAATTTTTAATATGTTGGGTATGAACCTCGTGATATTTAGGCGGAATCAATACATTGATAGTATTTCCAATCAACTCATCGCGGGAATATCCAAACAGTTTTTCAACTTGTTCATTTATTTGATTTATAATTCCTTCATCATCTACAACTATTAAAGCATCCGGGGCTGATTCAAAAAGAGTTGAAAATGTTGCTTCACTTTCTATTAATTTTTTTTCAGTAATTCTTCTTTCGGTAATATCTTGTACTAACAGCATACATCCAATATATACTTCCGATTGATATATATGATTTTTAGTTAACGCGATATGTTTAATTTGGTCATTAAACAATAACTCTCTTTCTTCCGTTATATTATCATTGAGAAATTCTAATCCATTTATTAGAGAACTAATTTCCTTATAACGAACTTTTGATAATTGAGTATCAAAAACTTTTTCAGCGCTTTTATTCATGTGTAAAATTTTTCTGGCTGAGTCGGTAATGATTATTCCGTCCGACATTGAACTAAAAATGTTATAGGAAAGGTCTTCGATACCCAGACCAAATAATCTATACTTATAAACAGCAACAAATATGAAGATAGATTGAATAACGCTTATTGATTCGGCAATTTGAAAAGATGTTCTTTGATGTAATACGTAAGGCAGCAGTACATTAGAAATTAATGCTATAATAAGTGAAACTAAAGAGCCTGTTATGATAAGCGGAGCTGATTTTTTCAGCAGTTCATTGTTAGAATCAGCAGCCTTTTTGTAAATGAGATATAAAGAAAAAGTGCCCGGAAAGGTGATAACCAACATAACAAGCGGGATAAACATCGGACCAATATCTTCATCAGGACCCCAGTAATAATTGTTATAGCCGTCGAATACCAAATCTGTAAGAATTGAAAGTGCAACCGCCGATACAGTTAAAGCGAGAAGAAAATAAAAAATCCAATCTTTTCTTCTATCGATGAATTCATAAGTAAAATTTAGAAACCAGAATCCAATTGACAGCCAGGCAATTGAAGCTAATTTAAAAATAAGAGGAATATAATCTGATGGAATATCTTGCCGAAGTATTATCTCACAAAAAATCCAAAACGAAAGATTTATCGAATAATAAATATATGCTCTATTAATTCGATTTTTTCTCTTTTGTGCAAAGATATAAATCGCAACAAATCCATTAATTAATAAAGCAATGGTTGGTATAATGGAAAAAATATTCATAAATCCAATCAATTAACTATATCTGAGTGAATTTACGAAAATAATTTTAAGATGAGAAAAAATAAAAGCCCGTCATGTGACGGGCTTGGCTTATAGAGGGGGGAGGTTTATGAGAATTTATGATTGCATATAAATCATGGAATAGATATTTGCTATTGCTTGAATTTGTGTCGAATTTGGTAATGATAGCTCACTGGAGACCGTCGCATTTATACTTGCATAAAATGTAGTATATGCAGTAATCAAAGCTTGAATATTAGCCGCAGCAGCGACCGAAGAATCAAATGTAGATTTTAATGAGGTTTCAATTGCAGTTTCGACAACTGTAAGGGAAGTTGAAATCGAACTGAATGATGACTTAACATTTGATTTAATTGATGACCGGTAATCTGCGTATGCTTGTGAAATTCCGCTTATCGAAGTTGAATTTCTTATAGCGAGCAATAAGTTATTGTTTTCTTCTTCAACATTTTGACGATGCTGTTCGCTTGCACCGGCTTTTTCATGTTCTTCGAGCATTGCTTTGGCAATTAATTTCGCTTTAAAATATGCGTTTCGTTTTGCCATCTCAAATTGTGAATTTGATTCAATGTTGCTATTGAATTTCAACATTGCCTTGCCTGAGATTTCCTCAGTTTGAGCATAATGAGTCATCGAAATAGAAGTATTGATATAACCATTGACCCTTGCATTATAGTATTTTTCCCAAGCAGTTCTGTAAGATGTTTCAGTATCACTGCTAAAATAAAGATCACGTTCAAATTCCTTTTGAGAGCTTTCATCTACGGTTTTTGCTTCTTCATATTGTGCGTTTGAGTATCCATAATGTGAGTTTGTTAAAGCGGCAACACGCGCTTCGGCTTTTGCTACTATTGCATTTTTTACTTCAGTATTTGTTATTACACCGCTTTTAATTTTTGCTGCAAGCTCACTACTTATATGAAAAGCAACGTCATGATAACTAACTACATTCGCCTTATTGTCGGAAACAACCTCAGCGTAAACATCAGCTTCAGCTGTTGTTTCGGTATTCAGTGGAGGACAATAGTTATCATTTGAAGCTGATAACTCAGAACTAATGATAGCTTTCCATTCGCTACTTCCTTTTGTGGCGTAGATAACTACATTTGATTTACCTGTCGAGTTAGTATTGATTTCAAAAACTCCATTTGCGTCGGTTTGAACACTTGTTTCGGATGTTGTCACAAGTGTACCGCTTGATGTAATTTCAGCAGTTGTAACTGTTGCTCCTTCCACTCCGGCACTTACTTTATTCAATCCGTCTCCATAGCCGTCATTATCAGTTACACGACCTTTTACTATTGTCTCATTTCCATTTCCATCAATCGGATTTGAATCGCTATCTTCACTACAAGCGACAAGAATAAACGTAGTTAATATTATATATAGCAATGATTTAATGTGCTTTTTCATTGTGATACTCCTTTTTTGTTTTCATTATATAATTATTGCTTAAGGATAAAAGCGAAATCCTAAAGCAAGATCTAATGCTCCCCCGGTTTTAGGTATAAAACCTAAAAGTGGTCCTAATTCAAAGTAAATCTCGAAAGGTGATGAACCAGGATAAAAATCTATACCTACAATACCGCGGACAGCAACTCCAACACCGCGATCTCTTATATAGAAAAGATCTCCTCTATCTTTGTAAAAAAATGATTTACCAGTTCCGAACCCAAGTACTCCCCCAAATCCGGCATGCATTGCAACGTATCTGGAGTTGAATGCGTTGAAATGCCATAAATAATCAGCTCCGATTCTTAACCCGCCGAAATATGAACTACCTAAATTGAAGTTCCATGCGTTTATTTGATTAACATTATACTTTGCAGTTAATCCCGTTGGATCACCAATCGAAATACCAAATCCCCACTCCTTTCTTGCTTGTGAATAAGTCGTTATTGTCAGAACCATTACTATTAGAAGTAAGTATTTGTTGAATGACTTCATTTGATTTGTTCCTTATCTGTTTTTGGAATAAAATTCATTTATTAAATTTCTTGAGACAAATCTATGTAGTGTGTTTTCGATGTGTTAGAGCAAATCTTATGATTAACTTGAAAAGATTTTACGATTAGGTTTGTGGTTGTTTTTGCTACACGAATTCACTTTTCGGCGAAGATGTGCGAATTAGACTCGATCTATATTAAAAATGAATATAAAATGGACTTTTCTTAAATTAAATCAGTTAATCATATCAATTGAGTAAAATATGAACAACAAATTTTATACTGATTTTGATACTGAGCGTCTGTATGATAGTAAACGGGAAAATGACTATAGAAATGCATTTCAAATTGATAGAGATAGAATCATCCATTCATCGGAGTTTAGGCGACTGCAAGGTAAAACCCAAGTATTTTTGCCGGGTGAATATGATTTTTATAGAACGAGATTAACTCACTCAATTGAAGTTGCACAAATCGGAAGATCAATCTGCAATTTCATTCAACATCATGAAAAAGATTTCTTTAGTGAAGATTATTTTATTGATCCCGACCTAGTTGAATCTGCATGTCTTGCACATGATTTGGGTCATCCGCCATTCGGTCATGCCGGTGAACGAACACTTCATAAATTGATGAAAGAATACGGCGGCTTTGAAGGAAATGCCCAAACTCTTCGCATTATTACGGAAACGCTTTATAGAACCGAAGATTCACGTAAAGGAATGAATCCATGCCGTGCCTTTTTAGACAGCATTCTAAAATATAAAAGTTTATTTAGCGAACTTGAAAATCCTCTCAATCATTATGTATATGATAATCACAAAGAGTACTTGAATTTTGTATTCGGTGGAATAGATATCCATGAAAAATTTGCTCACGGCGAGGAAGCTGATTCATTCAGAAGTATTGAATGCCAAATTATGGATTGGGCAGATGATACCGCTTATGCTATTAATGATATTCAAGATAGTATTACCGGCGGATTTATTAACATAGCAAAACTAGTTAATTATGGAAACAGCACTTCACTAAATAAGAATGAAATTAATTATCTAGAAGAACTGATTAATTGGATAAAAGAAAGTAAGTATAAACCAAAACTCGGTTCGCAAGTTGGTGATTTTATACAAGCATGTTCAATCAAAGAACGCAAAACTTTTCTTGATGATAAAACCAATCGTTATAAATATGTTTTAGTAGTTGACAATAGTTGTTTAGAGAAAGCAAACTTCTATAAAAATATTGCTGTCGATCTTGTTTTTAAGTCAACACAACTGCATCAAATGGAATCTAAAGGCGATTACATGTTAACCAACTTTTTTAGTGTAATGCGCGAAAATTATATTGAAAAAATTTCCGGCATGAAATTAATTCCCGAATTCAGTCACAAAATAGTTGTAAATAGTTCAGATAAATTCGAACGAGCCAGATTAATTTGTGATAATATTGCGGGAATGACTGATTCATTTGCGATGAGATCTTACAGAAGATTGTTTGATCCGAACTATAGTTCTTTGGCTGATTTGGTTTAACCATTGTTTTACATTGGAAATTCACTAATTAACCAAAGAAGATTTGGGTTAGTTCACATCGATTTACGTTTATTTTTAAATAATAATTAACTACTTTTGAACCAAATTGATCCATAAATGGTTCACTATCCAAATGAAATCGATAACATTACATAACATGAACAATAAATTGTACCAGTATCTAACTAGACGAGCAAAGGAAAAGGGTACAAGTTTAAATCAGACTATTAAGTTAATTCTTGAAGAGCACTTCGGAATTCGCTCCCAACAAAATAAGAAGGGAAATGAGTTTCAAGAGTTTTTAGGTGTCTGGGATAAGCGGGAACTAAAACAATTCCAAAAAAGAACCGAGGAATTTAGTAAAGTGAACGAGGACGATTGGAAGTGAAAAAAGTACTGTTGGACACGAATGCATATAGTAATTTGCTCGCTGGTGATGAAAAAGTTTTGAAGGAAATTGAAAATTCGGATATCGTTTTCTTTTCTGTGTTTGTAATCGGCGAATTACTAAGTGGATTTAAGGGTGGTAGTAAGGAGCAGGAAAACAAAAATATTTTAACTCGCTTTTTTGAAAAACCCTCTGTTGAGATTATTAACGCAACAATCGAAACATCCGAATTCTTTGCACACGTAAAGCATCAATTAAAAATGAAAGGTTCTCCGATTCCCATTAATGACCTCTGGATTGCCGCACATGTTTTTGAAACCGGTTCAACATTAATAACTTACGATTCACACTTCCGTAAGATTCCAAGCATTAAACTTTGGGATCGGATAGGTTAATATTCCGGTTATTGAATTAATCGTAAAGACGTTGGATTTGTCTGCCAATAAATGTAAGAATTACTGCTTAAAGCTCTTGATAACTTCTTCAATCGATTTTACATCATTATAAAAAGATAAAATTCTGGTAAGTACTTCATCAACATAAGCATCCGGACAAGATGCACCGCTGGTTAAAACTATTTTAATCGGTTCTTCTTCGGGAAGGTATTTACCGGTTGTCTTTTCTTCTTTTGAATGAATGTTGAAATGTCTAATAGATTTTTCCGAAAGAATTTTGGCTGCATTATTAATGAAGTATGTCGGAAACTTGGATTCTAGTAATTCTACTATGTGTGATGTATTGGAACTATTATATCCGCCGACAACAATAGCCAAATCAGCACTCGTTTCCATCAAACCATAAGTTGCTGATTGATTATCATTGGTAGCATAGCACAACGTATCTCTTGTATCCGCAAAATGGTCTTTGATGTTTTCCTCACCATATTTATCCGACATCGTTCGTTTCAGTAAATCTGCAATCTCTTGAGTTTCTGTTGCTAACATTGTTGTTTGATTTACAACTCCGACTTTCATTAGATCTTTGTAAACATCGAATCCATCCGAATATTTTCCCTTGAAGAATGTATAAAAATCCAATAGGGGAATTTTACCCAGAATTATATTTGCTAAAATCTCAGTTTCTTTTATATCTCTAACAATAACTGACTTGGCATTTCTAACTGAGTGTGAAAATGTTGCGCGAGTTTCTTCGTGGTTATGTTTACCGTGAATTACAACTGTATAATCTTTCTCTCCTAATTCATAAGCACGGTTCCAAACTTTTTCAACAAACGGACATGTTGTATCGTATCGTTCTGTAGGAATTCCCATATGTTTAAGTTTCTTTTCAATTTCGAGTGTAGTTCCAAATGCTGGAATTAATACTATGTCATCACTTGTAATTTCTTCCCATTTGAAATAATGATTTCCTTCAGTATCCATTATAAAATTAATACCACGTTTCTGTAAATCTTCATTGACCCCAGGATTATGTATCATTTCGCTTAAAAGAAAAATTCTTTTGTCGGGATTTTCTTCGACTGTTCTGTATGCAATTTCTATAGCGTTTTCGACGCCGTAACAGAATCCGAAATGACGAGCTATAAAAAATTTAATCGGACCAAAATCTAATTCGGTTGGTGTAAAATCTTTTTTGCGCGGATCGTTTATCTTTCGCAGTTCTTTAATTGTGGAAATTATCGAACTTCTATAATGATCGGGTATATCAAATTTTTTCATAAAATTGTTTTAATCTATAATGAGTTTAATGATGACTTATATTATTAAACAAAAATTACGAAAAATTGTTCAACTTGGAGGGATTAAATAAAATAGGGACAAGCTGTAACTCGTCCCGAAAATTAGATATTTAATTTGTTTCTATTTTGAACGAAACTTCTATCTCGTTCCATTCCAAAACGATATTTGCCGAATAAGGCGAAAGGTAATCTACTGAGAATGTCAGACGTTCGGTGAATTCACTTTTTTGCGGTTTAACTTTAAATCTGAGCTGATCTGCGGCCTCACTATACTTGAAAGCTCCCCATTGTTCCCATTCCTTATTCAAAATGATTGTCCATTCCATTTCCCCGGGAATTGTAAACAAGCTATATTTTCCTTTTGGTACTTCATTTCCTTCAATTCTTACATCGTTGTTAAATTCTATAGTGGTCGCCTCATTAGCCCCGGTTCTCCAAACTTTATCATAGGGAACCAATTCTCCCCAAACAGTACGCTCTTTTACACCCGGTCTGCTGTAATTGATAGTAACTTCTGTATATCCAATAACTTGAGAGATAGAAGCTTTTGGACTCAATCGTGGTTGATCGTTTTGGGCATAAGTTAATGAAACAATAAAAACTCCAAGTAGTAAATTTATTATTATATTTTTCATCTAACTCCTCTTTATAGTTCATATTCTATTGAAAACTGAATAATCAATTTAGTTATCTTCTTTTCTTTCCACAAGTGTAAGTATAGTGTAAACGGCAACAATCTCATCTTCTTGATTTTTTACTTCAACGTACCACTCAACAACTCCGTTTGGCGTATCCTCGGGTTGACGTTTTTCTTTATATGTTTTTCTTTTACAAGTAAGATACGCCTGTATCGTATCACCAATGTATACCGGTTTGATAAACCGAAGATTTTCTAAACCATAATTTGCAAGAACAGGACCTTTAGCCGGGTGAACAAACAATCCGGCTGCTGCTGATAACACAAAGTATCCATGTGCAACTCGTTTTTCAAACATAGATTCTTTGGCGGCAATATCATCCATGTGGGCATAAAAATAATCTCCGCTTACACCGGCAAAATTTACGATATCCGCTTCGGTAACAGTTCTTCTTGGTGAGATTAATGTTTCACCAATTTCCAATTCTTCAAAATATTTTCTGAACGGGTGAATTTTATCGTGTTTGTATTCAGCACCTTTTAAATACTGTCCGCTAACATTTGTTAACATTGTAGGATGACCTTGAAGAGCAACTCTCTGCATATATTTTAAGACACTTCTTATACCGCCAAGTTCTTCACCGCCGCCGGCACGCCCCGGACCGCCATGCGTCATATGAGGAAGCGGGGAACCATGTCCGGTTGATTCTTTAGCGCATTCTTTGTTTATAATATTAATTCTTCCATGAAATGAACCGCAACCAAGTACAAATTTTTCGGCAATCGTAG
>QZJX01000073.1 GCA_003599395.1 Ignavibacteriales bacterium
CAATTTCGTCTCGCTCATTGACTAATGTGCCATCGACATCAAATACAATTAGTTTCAACTTTTTTAATCGGTTTTTGTCAATCAAAAAATTCACCTAATTTTGGTTGTGTTTAACAATTAGAATATTTATGTAAACTAAAATAACAGAAATTATTGAAAGATTTGAATTGCCCGGCAAATAAATACCTTAAAAATACTAGCTATCCTTGATTTAGGACTTTTGAAAGAATGCTAGTATTGTACCGGAAATTAATGTTATTAACACACCGATAAAAGTGTACCAAGTCCATGCGACAAGATTCAAGCTTATGAAAATTCCCATTCCAACAAGCCCAAGGATAAATGAAATTATAGCAAAATTTTGATTTATTCTTTTATTTAAAATTCCCAGCAAAAACGTTCCGAGTAGTCCGCCATATGTAAAAGAAGCAATCGACAAAGCTAACTCGACTACCGATTGAGATGTATTCATAAAGAAAATAGCAGCACTAATTAACAAAAGTGACCAAAAGATTGTCATTAATCTGGAAATTCTTAAATTTTTCTTATCATCATCTGTATTAAAGAACTTTGGAAATAAATCAAATACGACCGACGAGGAAAGTGAACTTATAGATCCGGCTAGTGTTGACATTGCGGCGGCAAATAATCCGGCAATTATTATTCCTGTAATTCCGACCGGTAAATTTTCAATTATAAATTTAGGAAAAATTTCATCAGCGCGGATATCTATCTCTCCATAAAATGCGTAGAGTGAAATTCCGATAAACAAGAAAAGAGCAAATTGAAAAAAGACAGCAATGCCACTTGCTATAATAGCTTTTTTAGCCGCACGTAAATCTTTTGTCACTAGCAATCTTTGTACAATTAACTGATCAGTTCCATGGGATGCCATTGAGAGAAATGCACCGCCAATTATTCCCCCAATTAATGAATAAGGTTCCTTTATAAAAGCGCTAAAGCCAGATGCAAAACCTAAGTTTATCAATTCAAATTTTTGTGAATAATCACTTTGGAAGACTGCAGTAATTCCACCCGGTAACAGTGAGTTAAATAAAAACCAAAGAGAAATAATTGCACCACCAATATAGACGAACATTTGCACCACATCAACCCAGATTATTCCTTTGACACCACCAGTTACTGTGTATAGAAGTGTAATAACTGCAATGATTAATATGGCATAAGGATAGTCTATCCCCAATAAAAGTTTAAGTGGTATGGCTGTTGCAAAAAGTCTAACTCCATCAGCAAGAAGTCGAGTAAATAGAAAAACAATCGAGGCAGAGGATCGAGTTCTATTTCCAAATCTATCACCTAAATAAGCATATGCTGTTGAAAGTTCACCTTTAAAATATTGCGGTAGAAGTACGAAGGCTACAATTATTCTGCCGATTATATATCCGAAAGCAAGTTGTAAGAAATTTAGATTAGTTAAGTAGGCTAAGCCGGGAATGGAAATAAAAGTAAGTGAACTTGTCTCAGCGGCAACTATTGAAAATGTAACTGCCCACCATGAAACCTTTTCGGACCCAAGAAAATAATCTCTGGTGGTTTTTTGTTTACCACCGGAAAAATATCCTATTAAAGCAATGATAAGTAGATATATTGATATAATTACAAAATCGAGTGTACGATCCAATAGGAATTACCTATATTTTCTTTAGGTCCTCGATTGCTTGCTCGACGGTTTCTGTGATTGGCAATATTCTATCTAGTTGTGAAATTTCTATCAGACTTTTGACGTTCTTTGTTGGTGATGCGATTCTGATATGTCCTTCTTCCGATTGTAAAATTCGGTAGGCTAAAAGAATAGCGCTTAAACCAGAACTATCACAATAATCAACTTCAGCTAAATCAATAACTAATTTATTAACATCGTCTGTATGCAGAAGAATTGTGAATTCGCCTTTAACTAAACCGGCAATTTGTGAATCAAATCTTTTTTCATTTAATCTGAATACGGCAATATCGTCGATTCTTTTTAGTTCAAAATTAATATTTTCGTTCATAATTGAATATCTCGTCTGTAAAATGAATTATAAATTTTTATAACATTTGAATAGAATTTAAGAAATTTCTATAAGAAATTTCAGCATTATTTTGATGATTTGCTATCTGTAAATCATATAAATCATCGGCTTTTATTTTTTTAAATCCCGCAACTAAATCCGATTTCGATATATTGGCCAAAATTCCTAGAAACAGGCTTTCTTCTCTATTTAAGTCCAGAGCTATATCAACTTCCAACAATAACAATTCTTCAACCAGGGAGCGCACAGGCAGTCCAAATTTAGAAATAGATTCTTCATTATAGGTAATTGTCTTAAACTGAAATTCTTCTTGTGCAATGTGTTGAAATTTTTCATTAGTAATTAGAATAACTTCTTTGTTATTTTTCTTAAAAAAAGCCGGAATATCTAATGCTTTTAAAATGTCTTCTGCATTATTTGGTAGAACAATCAAAATTTTTGATGAATTTGAAATCAAACTCTTAAAATTTTTGGGTGAAGATTTTTTATTTAAGTATTTTTTTTTAGCAATAAAGAATGCAATATAATTTTTAATTGACTTAATCACTTACCTTTCTCAATCAGTGATAAAAATTCGTCTTCGGTTAAAATCTTAACGCCAAGTTTTTCGGCTTTATCCAATTTTGAACCAGCATTTTCTCCAACAACTAAGTAATTCGTATTTTTACTAACACTTCCAGTAACCTTTCCTCCTCTAAGTATAATCATTTCTTTTGCTTCGTCTCTCGTAAATTTTTCCAAAGTCCCCGTTAAGACGAATGTAAGGTCTTTTAAGTTCTCCGAAACATCGGATTTTTTTTCTTGCTGAAAAATCAATCCAGCCTTTTTTAATCTCTCTATAATTTTAAGATTATCCGAAGTAGCAAAAAACTTAATTACACTATTGCTGATTGACGGCCCAATTTCATGTATTGATTCAATTTCTTCTGCAGTTGCCTTTATAATTTCATCAATATTCTTAAAATGTAGAGCAATTTTTTGTGCCGCTCCGCTGCCGACAAACCTAATACCTAGTGCAAACAGTACTTTTTCAAATGGTCGTTTTTTACTTTCTTCGATTGACTTAATCAAATTGGAGATACTTAATTCCCCGAATCCTTCAAGTTGTGTCAATTCATTTTTATGAAGGTGCAGATCATAAATATCTGCATATGATTTTAAGTAATCCAAATCCACAAATTGATCAATTATGGATTTACCAAGTCCCTCAATATCCATAGCTCCGCGAGATGCAAAATGTTCAATCTTTCCTTTAACCTGGGCCGGGCACGTATTGTTTTCACAGTAAATAGCTACTTCACCCTCTGGTCGATACAACTTTGAACCACAAACCGGACAAGTTTTAGGAGCAAAAGTTTTCTTAATATTGGAATCGCGTTTTGATTTAACAACCTGAACAACTTTGGGGATTACGTCTCCTCCCTTTTCAATAATAACAAAATCGCTTTCCCGGATATCTTTGCGCTCAATTTCTTCAATATTGTGTAATGTTGCTCTACTAATTGTCGAGCCCGCAAGAAATACTGGTTCAAGTTCCGCAACAGGAGTAACAGTTCCTGTTCTACCAACTTGCCAAGTAATTTTATTTAATTTTGTTTCAACTTGCTTTGCTCTAAATTTATATGCTACTGCCCACCTTGGTGATTTTGCTATACTGCCAAGTGCGCGTTGATATTTAACTGAATTTACTTTAACCACAACCCCGTCAATTTCGTATGGTAGTTTATTACGATCTACTTCCCACTTATTGCAGTAATCCAAGACTTCATCTATGTTTCTGCACAACTTATAATTTGGATTTACTTTTAAACCGAGTTCTTCTAATAAGGATAATGATTCAATCTGCGATTCAATTTGACCATTTTCTAATGCAAGAAAATAAGTGAAAATATCCAATGGTCGCTTTGAAACTAATTTTGGATCTTGAAGTTTTAATGTACCGGCGGATGAATTCCTTGGATTGGCAAAAGTCTTTTCCCCATTAGCTTCGCGTTCAGCATTAAATTTCTTGAATGCTTCTACTTCCATAAAAATTTCACCACGCACTTCAATTTTATTTAAATCGTATTTGGCAATGTTCAATTTCTTTATTTTGAGTGGTACACTTCGAATAGTCTTTACATTATTTGTAATTTCTTCGCCTGTTGTACCGTCACCTCTTGTAGCAGCCGAGACTAATTTAAAGTCTTCGTAACGAATCGAAACCGAGACTCCGTCAATTTTCAGCTCTGCCACGTATTCGACTTCCGAAAGATTTCCAATACCTTCTCGAACTCTTCTATCAAAATCATATAATTCTTGCTGACTATAGGTGTTTGACAAACTCAGCATTGGGATTTTATGCTGAATCGGTTGGAATTCTTTAGTAAGGTCTGATCCAACTCTTTGAGTAGGTGAATCGGGAGTTACTAGCTCAGGATATTCCGCTTCTAGATATTCTAATTCTTTATAGAGTTTATCATATTCTTGATCTGTGATTTTCGGATTTGTTAGAATATAGTATTGGTAGTCGTGGTGACGAATTTGTTCTCGTAATTCTTCAATCCTTTTTTCGATATTAGAACTCATAGAACTCAGTTAGAAGAGTTTTGTAATCCATCTTGGTTTATTGAAAATATTTTGCGTTGCCCTTTTGTACCGTTAATTGTAACTGGATTCCCGTTTAATTCAAGTGAAATACCACCGGCATTACCAACGATCAAATCAAACTTTCTCGCTGCTTTAACAGCAATTGAACTATTTCTGTACAACATATATTCTTTATCCACTGCTTCATCTATAGTTATATTTACCCAACAAGTATCATCGGCTTTAATAATAAGGCTCAATGAATCAGCTGATACGGCTAAATCCTGGGGGCTCGGTTCTTCATTTATATCAAATCGTTTTTTTTGTTCATTCAATACTTCTTCAAATGGCTTTTCAACAACAATATCAGGAGAGGAATTTTTAAAAAACATGAAATAGGAGGTAATCGATAAAATTAGAAGTAATCCAATACCGCCATAAAGAAAAATCCTTTTATTGCTTGAAGGAGTTTCTCCAACAGGGTTAACATTACTAATATTATCATTAAATTCTTTTTTCTTCTCGAGTTGTTTTTCAGAAGCAGAATTATCTATCGTTTCCTGTTGATCTACGGGAGGATTGATAGGCTTACCTTGTTTTGCTAGTTTATATTTTTCTAAAACTTGTTTAGGATCCAAATTACACAGAGCAGCATATTCCTTTATGAATGCCGTGATATATACATCCGGAAGAATAGCGAAATCACCTTCCTCGATTGCTTTCAAAAACTTCAAATCAATGCGAGTCTTAGACGCAATGTGCTGTAAGCTTACTTCAGCTTTTTCTCTTGCTTCTTTTAACTCATAAGCAAGTAATTTTAATTCATCAATAGACATCCATATGACCCTTATCTAATTCTTTTTAACTTAGCTGCAAATGATCCATCTATTCCATGAATGTTTGTATAGGTCTGAACACAACCATTAGAATCGCATAACTCATCACCGAAAATATTATTTGCCTTGACAAGTTCAAAATCGGGATTCTTTTGCAAAAAAGCACTCACAATTTCAAAATTTTCTTCAGGTTCTATTGTACACGTGCTGTAAACAATAAAGCCACCAACTTTTAATTGTTTGGCAGCATTCTGAAGCAATTCAGATTGTGTTACATTCAATTTTCGTATATCACCAATATCTCGTTTCCATTTGATATCGGGTTTCTTTCTTAAAGTTCCTAAACCCGAACATGGAACATCAACTAGTATTCGATCAAATTTTTGTTCGTCTTCAAATTGTCTGGAATCAGCGACTATCGGTTTGACAATTTTAACATGCATTCTCTCTAAGTTCTTGTTCAATATACTTAAGCGGCTTTCAAATTGATCGAGTGCTATAATCTCCCCTTCATTACGCATCAATTCAGCAAGGTGGGCTGATTTACCTCCGGGTGCGGCACAAAAATCCAAAACTCTCATACCGGGTTTAGGGTCAAGAAGGATTGGAGGGAAACCTGTACTTTCATCCTGAACACTAAAATAACCTTTCGCAAAATATTCCCACGCTGTTATGTTTGTAAGATTTGCTAACCTTATATATTCAGATAAATATTTTGTATCCCCATGCTCAAGATTTACCTTATTTAAAAGCTGCTTTAATTCAATCTTGTTTGTAACAAGATTATTAACTCTTAATGTTAAATCGGGTTTATTATTGTTGGATTTCAGTAACTCTTCAGTAAAATCTCTGTTGAAATTTTTGAGCCATCTTTTAATCATCCATGTTGGATGAGAGTAATAAGCGGATAGATAATTTACTTCCTCCTCTTTTTCATCCGGGTAACGTATTCCGTTTTTGCTTCGTATAATATTTCTTAATACTGCATTAGTTAAATCGGCTGGTTTCTGACCTTGTATTTTTTTTACAAAATCGACTGCTTCATTAACCGCTGCATATTCCGGAATTTTATCTAAAAACAATATTTGATAAAGTGCTACTCGCATCGCATTTTTTACATTGGGAATACATTTGGAGAATTGCCCTTTGTAAAATCCGTTAAGTATCCAATCAATTTTTCCAAGCCAACGAATTACCCCGTGAACAATTTCGAAAAGTAGTGCTTTATCGACTCCGGAGAGTTCGGAATTTTTGATTTCTATATCTAATAATTTATCTAGGTAAGCATCTGTTCTATCAACTCGATTGAGAATCTTAACAGCTAGCCCTCTAACCCCTGTGTAAATTTCCGGTCCTTTATAAATAATATCCTGTTCCATGAAATATAAATTCCTTGCTTATCAATACAATGAAGTTTATTAAAATAGTAAAAATAATGGATTAATTTTGGATGTAATGAGTGTTGAGGCGATCTAAAATTTAAAACAAAAAAGGGCTGCAACTTTTGTTACAACCCTCTTTTTGAAAACAAAAAAATTATTTTTCCTTGCGACCATATTTTCTATTAAACTTCTCAACACGTCCGGCTGAATCAAGCATCATCTGTTTACCTGTAAAAAATGGATGTGAAGCGCTTGAAATTTCTAATTTAACAAGAGGATATTCATTCCCATCTTCCCAAATGATTGTCTCTTTGGTATCGATAGTAGATTGCGTAAGAAAAGCATAGTCTGCTGACATATCTTTAAAAACAACCGGTCTGTAATTAGGATGTATTCCCTGTTTCATTTGTCACCTAGTATAATTTTATACGAACTGTAAATATATTTAACCTAAGTCTTAAATACAACTATTTTCTTTCAACATTTTCGGCTTTTTTGAGCGAATCGAGCATATTTTTGTGCAATTTCAGTGCTTCCGGGCTGGGTCTTTCTTTGAACAAAAATCCATCAAATTGAGTTGGTTGAGAACCTCCGCCAACCAAACGCCCTCTTTGCAATGATGCAGGTTGATTTCTATTTCCGCTTACAAAAGAATCAAGATCGAGTGAATTTGAATCATCAAATGGCAAATTTACTTCTTCAACAGTAACGGCATCGGAAGGTTCAACAACAACTCGAACCACATTATTTACATTTGATTGAGCAGCAATTGCAGCTTGATTTGCTTCATTCGTTATTGTTTCAGAAATGGTTTCAGGATTAGAAAGTACAATTGTATCAGTTTTTGCAATCGAATAATTAGCCCTTACCGGTGGTGTGGCTTGAAACGGATTTTCTAAATTTACCTCTGAATCACTTATAACGAAAAACAACAGAATGGTTGAAAAGATCAACGCGGCGGCTGGCACAAATTGTTTACCAAAATAGAATCTCTTTTCGGGCTGTGATAGTTCAAAATTCTTATTCTGGATTTTAACCATGAGGTTATACTCAAAGTTATCGTCCGCCTTTTCTTTAGGTAGATTCTTTAAGTCGTTTATCAGTTTGGTAAATTTTTCTTCTTCATTAGATTTGTAAATATTAATTCCCATAGGCTTACTCTTTGTATATATTTTTTAATAATTTCTGAAGTTGTGTTCTTCCTCTGTTAATTCTTGATTTTACAGTACCGATTGAAAGTCCGGTGATATCAGCAATTTCTTCATATGAAAATTCTTCAACATCTCTGAGAATAACTACTTCTCTATAAACAGGTTTTACTTTTAACAGTGCACTTTGGATGATTTTACTTTTGATATTACTATCTGCTAATCTATCCGGTTCAAAATAAGACTTGTCCTCAATTTGGAGTTTCTTACTTTCATCATCATCAATCGAATTATCGAGAGAGTAAATTTTCCTTCTCTTTCTTCTCTTTAATTCATTTTTAGCTAGATTACCGGCAATAGTATAAATCCAAGTCGAAAATTTCGCAAATGATTTGTATGAGTCCTTGTTCAAGTAGAATTTTATCATCGTATCTTGAACGATATCGGTACTGGCATCGCGATCACCAACAAATCTAAAAACAAAATTGGTCAAGGGGTCTTTGAATCTCTTAACCAAAATTTCATACGCTTCAAGAGTTTCGTTATCCTGAAACTCTTTGATAAGTTCTTCGTCCGTAAATTCTGTAAGCTTTCTACTCAATGGATTTTATACCTTTTACGATAAAAAATGTTTCAAACAAATTAGTCTAATTTCTATCTCTTTTCAATTTTTTTGATGTCAAAACTAATCAATCCGGAATCATCTCACTTATTAATATTGTTAGGACAGTCCTTGGGTCAGCGGATGTTGTTTTCAGAATTAAATCTGCCTTAAAAAGTGCTTCGGCGGCTTTTTTAAGATGACCCGGATTATTGTAAATTTTGGAATTGGTAGTATTCTTATAATAGAAGAAATTTGCCCCGGCTTCCTTTGCAGCTTCCGCCAATTCAAAACGTTTACTTTTTAACTCAATTGACTGCATGTTAAGCAAAAAATATCGGCTCAAATTGGCAATAAGTTGCCCCATTTCAGTCCCACTATCTAACAAATTTATTGCGATTTCTAGTGCCTTAGCTTTGTTTCCCCTGCCAATTTCGTCTTGCAAATTGAAGGTAGTATATTTTCTTGTGGTCGAAGCAAGCGAAGAAATTACATCAAAAGTTAGTACTCCTCCCTCACCAACATAATCATACATCTTATTCACCTGATTCTCAAGAAGTGATTTTTCATCACCAACAATTTCAGTTAACGCGACAGCATTTTCATAGGATAATACTACCCTGTTCTTTTTAGCATGCTTTACCAACCAATCAGCAAGTTCATCCGGCTTTAACTTTTTTGCTTCAAACATCAATTTATTTTTGTGAAGTGACGCATAAGGTTCAGTCTTAGTTGCCGTTACTGTGCCATATTGAATAAGTATTAAGTGAAGATATTCGGGAGGGTCGGTTATTAATTCCACAAATTTATTTTTTTCATCAAGATTATTAAAATCTTTTATAACAATTAATTTTTTCATCCCTCCAAAGGGAAATGCCAAAGCTAAATCGATAATATTTTGTGATGAACTATTTTTATCTGCTGAAATAATTTCTTTGTCAAACTCAGAACCGATTGACGGTTCGATCCAGTCAATTAAAATTTTTAACGCACCATCGATTGCAAAAGTATCCTCACCGCATAGAAAATTAACATGCGGTAATTTATTTGATTTCACCAATTCCGGAATTTCATAAATTGATCTATGTTGAACTTTTGCCATTTTGTTTCTTCTTTTTTTCGTGCTTTATAGCTTTTGAAAGAAAATATAGAAATCCACCCCAGACTATAGCTGTAACAAATAATAAAGTTAGAATGAAAACAAGATTCATTTGCTAAGCCAGTTTGGATGAACAATTTTTTTATTAAAAAAGTAAAATACTAAAATAAAGAGTCCCCATTGAACTAAACAAGTTCCGGCATTTTCTGCATGAAATGGGTTCCACCATAGAGGATCCCACGTTACCGATGAAATTAACCACCAGAACAATAATACAATTGCTTGCAGAGGTATTAAATACTTCATCGAAACATTGAACCATTTTCCAATTTTTATATCACTTCCCGGAGCATTTATTATTTCCTGCCTAAACTTATCGACCCCAAATTTATTGACAGCGAATGCAATAAATGCACCGCTCAAAACTAATCCAACCCCCCAGACCCAATCCTGGTTTGTAAAAAAATCAAGATTTAAAGCCGAGGGTAAGCCTAGAACAAAACCGGCAGCCGCAACAATTTTAATAGCTTTCTTCCGATTCATTCCATAATCAATAAATACACGAGTTGTTAATTCAATCAAAGATATTAGTGAAGTTAGTGCAGCAAATGAGAGAGCAAGGAAAAATATTACTGCAAAAAAAGAATTTAATCCAACACTGTTGGATATTTTCGAAAAGAGAATAGGCAAATAGATAAATGTCAATCCAGTATTTGCCGGACCGGATTGAGATATTTGATTCATCGCATCAACCGAGCTTAACGCAAACACCGTTGAAAAAATTGTAATCCCGGCAATAAGTGAAATGGAGTTATTTCCAAACCCAATAAGTGCGGCATTTAAGGGGATGTCCTCTTTCTTTCTCATGTAAGTAGCATAGACTAAAATTAATCCCCAACCGGCACCGGTATCCCAAGCATTTTGTGTAAGTGCATTTAGCCAAACTTTATAATCAAGTAAAAATTCTGATTTTGGTGTAAAGAAATATTCAATTCCCTCGATAGCGTTTGGTAATGTAATGGCTCGAACAAAGAGTATAAGTAAAATGACAACTAATGAAGTGACCAGTATTTTATTAGTTTTCTCAATTCCTTTTACAATTCCCCTATAAATTACAATTGCACCAATACCGATTGCTAATGCGTGAAATAAAACCGGCAAAGAACTGGTTGAGAAATTATTCCAGTATTCTAAGTGACTTTGAGTCTCAAATAAATTACCGGAAATTGCAGATGAGAAATAGTATAAACACCATCCGGTAACTACCGAGTAATAGAACATAATAGCTGTTGAAACAAGAGCAATGAATGCCCCCATCCAACCAAATTGTTTGCCTGCAGTTTTTGAGATTGCCCCAACCGGTCCGAGGCGTGTTGATTTACCGATAGCAAATTCAGCAATGATAAGAGGAATAGACCAAAATAAAAGGAATACAACCCAAGGGATTAAAAATGAACCGCCGCCGTTCTGTGCAACAATTCTAGAAAATCGCCAGATATTCCCGGTACCGACGGCAATACCGAGAGTAGCAATTATCAATCCCCATCGAGATGTAAAAAACTCTTGTTGCTTCATTCAATAATTAATTTACCTTAGCTCTTCTTTCGATAGTAACTTTTTCCATAATCACCGGATCTATCGGACGATTAAATTGCGGATCCGTTGGAACTTTACCAATTTTTGATATCACATCCATACCGTTAATGACTTTTCCGAAAACAGTATGTCTATCATCAAGATGCGGTGTTGGAGCAAGAGTTATAAAAAATTGGCTTGTATTTGTGCTTGGTCCTCTGTTTGCCATTGAAAGAATTCCAGCCGAATTATGTCTCAACGATGGGACAAACTCATCAGCATAAGGTTTACCGTTATAAATACTTTTTCCACCGGAACCTGTTCCGGTCGGATCACCACCTTGGATAACAAATCCATCAATTATTCTGTGAAAAGTTACACTGTCATAAAAATTTTCTTCTGCTAATGTTACAAAGTTTGTAACTGTAATAGGAGTTTCGTTTGGGTATAGTTCCATTTCAAAAGTACCCATATTTGTTTTGACTACTGCTACCAAAATTGAATCCGGTCCAATAGTAACATAATTATATCTTTCTTCTTTATTCACTTTAGTCTCTTGTTTTATTTGTTGTTGTTCATCTTCTACTTTTTCGGTACAATTTGTTACTGTAAATAAAATAATTACCATTAGGATTATTTTTTTCATAAAATTGCTCCTTCATAATTTATAATTGATCTAAAATAATTTATCTGATAAAATATGAAACACCTATTTTAACACCGAAAGCTAGAGTATTAAAATCAACTTTTTCTTTTAATCCGGCAGCCCCCAAAGTATTTCCGTTATTAGATGCTTCACCTATTATATCATACCGAATATCGGCACCGATAGATGCATAAAAATCTCCTCCTAATAG
>QZJX01000031.1 GCA_003599395.1 Ignavibacteriales bacterium
AATTCGCTAATTCGCAAATTCCTAATCCTCTAATTTTTGAATTAAATTTTGTTGCTAAAATTGCGTCAAACATCTATATTTGTAACTCGTTTGTTTTGCAAATGAGACGTTCTTACCATATTGTTGGTAATAACCAATTTGCCGGGGTGGCGGAATTGGTAGACGCACAGGACTTAAAATCCTGTGGGCGCTCGCGCCCGTGCCGGTTCGACTCCGGCCCTCGGTACTCTTCAGTTTGAAGGTTAGAAAGTTTGAAAGTTATAAAGTCTTTATAACTTTCAACTTTTTACTTTCAACTGGATCCGGGTTCTTAGCTCAGTTTGGTTAGAGCGTCTGCTTGACGTGCAGAAGGTCATAGGTTCGAATCCTATAGAACCCACTGACATTTATAAATGATTCGTTTTCGATTTTTCTATTGAATCAAAATTCAAATTCGGAGTTTGCTCCGTTTTTTTTTATTCGGATGTTCTGTATGAATGATATAATTAAAATAACTTTTCCAGATGGTTCCGTTAAAGAATTTGAAAAAGGAATTACTCCTTATCAAATTGCCGAATCAATTTCCGGAAGATTAGCTAAGGAAGCACTAGTCGCTAAAGTTGATGGGGTCGTAAGAGATTTAAATACTGTCATAAATAATGATGCTAAACTACAAATTCTTACTTTCAACGATGATGATGGCAGACATACTTATTGGCATTCTTCATCTCACTTAATGGCGCATGCAGTTAAAGCTTTATACCCGGAAGCTAAGTTTGGTGTTGGTCCCGCTATTGACGGTGGATTCTATTATGATATCGATATCAATACTCAATTGACCGAAGAAGATCTCCCAAAAATTGAAGCAAAAATGATGGAGATTGCTGCAGAAGATAAACCGTTCGAAAGGGAAGAAGTTAAGAAAGATAAAGCAGTAAAAATTTATGAAGAAGTCGGTGATAACTATAAATTAGAAATCATCGACGATCTTAACGAAAATGAAGAAATTATAAGCATCTATAAAGAAGGTGATTTCACGGATCTATGTACCGGTCCTCATATTCCTTCGGCTGGATTAATAAAGAATGTCAAATTATTAAGTGTCTCCGGTTCTTATTGGCGTGGTGATGAAAAACGTCAACGTTTACAAAGAATTTACGGAATCACATTCCCAAAAAAGAAAATGCTCGATGATCATCTTGCACTCTTAGAAGAAGCGAAAAAAAGAGATCACCGCAAACTTGGTAAACAATTAGATTTATTCAGCGTTCATGATGAAGGTGGTGCTGGACTAATTTATTGGCATCCGAAAGGAGCCAGAATTAGAAACACCGTAGAAAATTTCTGGCGCGAAGCTCATCAGAAACATGGCTATGATTTATTGTATTCGCCTCATATCGGAAAATCATCGTTATGGGAAATAAGCGGTCATCTTGGATTCTACAAAGAGAGCATGTACTCTCCGATGAAAATTGATGATCAAGATTATTATGTGAAACCGATGAACTGTCCGTTTCATATAATGATCTACAAATCAAACTTAAGATCTTATCGTGAACTTCCATTGCGGTGGGCAGAACTTGGTACTGTTTATAGATATGAGAAAAGTGGTGTGCTCCATGGTCTTTTAAGAGTTCGTGGATTTACTCAAGATGACGCACATATATTCTGTGCGCAAGAACAAGTTGAATCGGAAATTATCGAAGTAATTCGTTTCTGTTTATTTGTCTGGAATTCATTTGGTTTCAAAGATCTGAAGTATTATGTATCAACAAAACCTGAAAAGTCGGTTGGTGAAGATAAGTTGTGGGATTTAGCTACAGAATCACTTAAAAAAGCCTTAGATCATGAATCTCTCCCTTACGAAGTTGACGAAGGTGGCGGAGCATTTTACGGACCGAAAATTGACATAAAAATTAAAGATGCACTCAATCGTGAATGGCAAATGAGTACAATTCAATTTGATTTTAATTTGCCAGAACGTTTTGATATGACATATATTGGTGAGGACGGTAAAGAACACAGACCGTTTATGGTTCACCGTGCTTTACTCGGTTCACTTGAAAGATTTTTTGGCGTAATGGTTGAACATTACGGCGGTGCATTCCCAACGTGGCTTGCTCCCGTTCAAGCTGCGGTAATTCCGGTTTCCGAAAAATTCTTGGATTATGCAAGAGATGTGAAAAACAAGTTAAAAGAACAAGGTTTATTCGTCGAACTCGATGAGCGTAATGAGAAAATAGGATATAAAATTAGAGATTGGGAAACTCAGAAAGTGCCTTATATGTTAATTGTTGGCGAAAAGGAAGTTTCTGCTAATACGGTTTCTGTTAGAAAACATGGACAAGGCGATCAAGGTTCGGTTGACTTAAATAAATTTATATCAGATATTAACTACGAAATAAAAAACAAAACAATTAACAATTAGAGAGGTATTTCATCGCCCAAACAAATCACAGAGTAAACCGGGATATTAGAGTACCGCAAATTAGAGTTATTGATCCCGAAGGTAATCAACTGGGAATATTAACTCCGCAAGAAGCTTTAAAAGAAGCCGAAAAAAGAGGACTTGATTTAGTTGAAATTGCTCCTCTTGCAAAACCTCCGGTTTGCAAAATTATTGACTATGGTAAATTTATTTATGAACAGCAGAAAAAAGAAAAATTAGCTAAAAAAAATACTCAAACGACTGTTCTTAAAGAAATTAGACTTCACCCTAATACTGATACACATGATGTTAACTTTAAAGTTCGTCATGCTGAAAAATTCTTAGCCGATAACAACAAAGTTAAGGTTGCTGTTATTTTTAAAGGCAGAGAATTGGCTTATAAAGAACAAGGTGAAGAACTGTTAAAAGAATTTATCAGTCATCTTGAAGATGTAGCTAAAATTGAACAAGAAATAAAATTTGAGGGTAGAACGATGTTTACTATTCTAGCACCTCAAAAAAGTAAATCAAAAAAATAATAGGAAGGTGTTACAATGCCTAAAATGAAAAGTAATCGCGGAGCTTCTAAGACCTTCAAGAAAACAGGTTCCGGTAAGATCAAAAGAAACAAGGCTTTTAAAGCCCACATTCTTACCAAGAAGACAACAAAAAGAAAAAGGAACTTGAGAAAAGCTACTTTAGTGGCTGCTTCCGATTCAAAACGTGTTAAAATAATGATTCAATAAGGAGTTGAAGAACTATGCCTAAAACAAGTAACAACGTAGCCTCCAGAGAACGTAGACGTAAAGTTCTTAAAGCGGCTAAAGGTAATTGGGGTGCGCGAAGTAAGGTTTATACCGTAGCCAAAAATACCGTTGAAAAAGGTTTATCCCATGCCTACAGAGATCGTAAACTCAAAAAAAGAGTTTATAGAAGATTGTGGATCGCCAGAATTAATGCTGCTGCCAGAATGAATGGTACCACATATTCAAAATTAATCCATGCTCTTAATGATAAAGGTGTGGATATAAACAGAAAAGTCCTTGCTAATTTAGCTTTAGAAAATCCGCAGGCTTTCTCTGAAATAGTTAAATTTACAATGAACTAGTTTTTACCCTCTTCGGGGATTTATTATTCTTATTTCCCCAAGAGGGTATTTCTTTATATTAACGGATATGACTTATGCAGGATCGAATTAAAGAACTAGAACAACAATTCAACTCAGAGTTAGCGCAAGTATCAAATCTTAAATCACTCGAAGAACTTCGTATCAAATTTCTCGGCAGAAAAGGTTCAATCACCGCATTGTTTGATGAATTCAAAGAACTGCCTCGAGAAGAAAAACCCAAATACGGACAAGTTCTAAATCAGCTTAAAAATTCTACCCAAAACAGTTTTGATGAAAAGAAAAATTTATTGAGTGAAAAAGAAAAATCACAGAAGGAATTTGTTGATTTATCTTTGCCTGGAATTAAAAATAAAATTGGTACAAAACACATACTTACGCAGACTCTCGATGAAATGAAATCAATCTTTAAAGTTCTCGGTTTTTCTGTCTATGAAGGTCCGGAACTTGAATCTGATTATTATAATTTCGAAGCACTAAATTTCCCCGATGATCATCCCGCTCGTGATATGCAGGATACCTTTTTCGTGAACAAAGATTTTTTGCTGCGGACTCATACTTCACCGGTTCAAATTAGATTGATGCAAAATAAAAAACCACCTCTTCGTGCAATTATGCCGGGTAAGGTTTTTAGAAATGAGGCAATAAGTGCTAAAAGTTATTGTCTGTTTCATCAACTTGAAGGACTTGTTGTAGATACCGACGTGACATTTGCCGAACTGAAAGCAACGGTTGTTCATTTTGTAAAACAATTTTTTGGTGAAGATGTAAAGTATAGATTCCGTCCAAGTTTCTTCCCGTTTACCGAACCAAGTGCAGAAGTTGATATTTGGTGGCAGCCGACTGGTAAAGAAGGTAGATGGCTTGAAATAATGGGCTGCGGAATGGTTGATCCAAATGTTCTCGAAAATTGCGGAATTGATTCCGAAAAATATACCGGTTACGCATTCGGCATGGGTGTCGAAAGAACCGCGATGCGTAAGTACGGTATAGATGACATTCGTACTTATTTTGATAATGATAAACGATTTCTTGTACAATTCTAATTGTGGAGTAAGTTGTGAAAGTTTCACTTAAATGGTTATCCGAATACATTGATCTTAGTGATATCTCAGTTGAAGAAGCCGCTGAAATAATTACTAAAGCCGGACTGGAAGTCGATGAAATAATTGATAACAGAAAAGTTTTCCAAAACTTTGTTGTTGGTTATGTTAAAGAGAAAAAGAAACATCCGAACGCGGATAAACTTTCTTTATGTGTTGTCAATGATGGAAATGAAGATTTTAATGTGGTCTGCGGTGCTCCAAATGTTGATGCCGGACAAAAAATCGCCTTCGCAAAAGTTGGAGCAATTATTCCGAACGGTCAATTTGAAATTAAAAAAGCTAAAATTCGTGGTGAAGTTTCTTTGGGTATGATTTGTTCAGAAAGTGAACTCGGTATTAGTGATAATCATGATGGAATTATTGTGCTCGATCCTTCATTAAAGGAGGGGACTGATTTAGCTAAAGCACTTGGACTTGATGATGTAACATTCGAAATTGATTTAACTCCAAATAGAGCTGATGCATTAAGTCATATCGGTATTGCTAGAGATTTAGCAGCTTCACTTAATCGCCAATTCAAATTACCTCATTTCCAATTGAACGAAATTGAAGATGAATCTTCATCGTTTGCAAAAGTTTCTATAGAAGATGCCGAAGGTTGCCCACGTTATATCGGCAAAGTTGTCCGTGATGTCAAAGTTCAAGAGTCTCCGGAGTGGTTAAAGAAAAAATTAACAAGTATTGGTCTGCGACCAATTAATAATGTTGTTGATGTTACAAATTTTGTCCTCTATGAAATAGGTCAACCTTTGCACGCATTCGATTTGGATGTACTCGAAGGAAATGAAATAGTAGTGCGACAAGCCGGCAATGATAAAAAGTTCATCACACTCGATTCAAAAGAAAGAGAATTAGAAAATAATGACTTAATGATTTGTGATAAGCACAAACCCGTTGCAATTGCCGGAATAATGGGTGGAGAAAATTCCGAAGTTACCACAAAGACAAAAAATATTTTGATTGAATCAGCTTATTTTAATCCGTCAAGAGTTAGAAAAACTGCAAGAAGATTGGCTCTTTCAACAGATGCGTCATACAGATTCGAACGCGGAACCGATATTGAAATTACACTATGGGCCGCACAAAGAACTGCACAATTAATTGCTGAACTTGGAAACGGTAAAATCTGCAAAGGTGAGCTTGATGTTTATCCAATTAAATTTACTCCAAAAGTTGTTGATCTTAGGTTTGCCAGATTGAATAAAATTTTGGGATTTGAAATTGATTCAAGTAAAGCGACAGATATAATTAAAAATCTCGGTATAAAAGTATTAACAGTCGATGAAGAAAAATTGACTGCGGAAATTCCGGCTTTTAGACCGGATATCGAAAGAGAAATTGATCTTATTGAAGAAGTCGCAAGAATAAATGGTTATGATAATATTCCCGATTTCGATCATATAAAAGTTGCACTTGATAAACATATCGATCAATCAAAATATGTTGATGAACTTAGGAATAAATTAACAGCACTCGGTTTCAATGAAATTGTTACAAATAGTTTATTAAATGAAGATAGAGCAAACCTTTTCGGTAAACCGATCAGTTTAATGAATCCGCAAAGTAAAGAAATGTCACATTTGCGTACATCATTAATTCCCGGAGCATTGACAACAATTTCAAATAATTTAAAAGTAAGAGAAAATAATCTATCGCTTTTTGAGATCGGTCATACTTTTCAAAATATCGGTAAAGGTGTTATTAAATCATTTGATGATATAGCAGAAAATGAAATGCTGCTAATGGTTCAAACAGGTAAATTAATAGAAGATGAATGGTACGCTAAAAATAATGATTCATCACTGTTTAGTCTTAAAGGATCAATTGAAGAACTTTTCAGTAAATTGAAAATCTTAACAAATCTTAATGTAAATCTTGAAGCAAGCAAAGAAAATTCAAAAAATATTTTTACATATTTATACAAAACTAAAATAGTCTGTTCAATTGGTGAGCTAGATCAAAAACTACTCAAGTTGTATGATATCGAGCAGCAAGTATTCTTCGCTGAAGTAAAAATCGGCATATTGAAATCAATTGAATTAGAGGAAAAGAAGTTTTCACAACTATTAAAATTTCCTAAAATTATACGTGATTGCGCTTTTGTGCTTGATCAGAAAATCGTAACGTCTGACGTCGAAAAAACAATTTACCAGGGCAGTTCTAAACTATTGAAAAATATAAAGTTATTCGATATCTTTGAAAGTGATAGCTTAGGTGAGGGTAAAAAAAGTCTTGCATTTCAGTTAGAGTACTTTGATCAAAATAGAACATTAACTGAAGAAGAAGTAGAAAAAGATTTTTGGAACGCTATCGAAACTGTAAAAACAAAATTTAACGCTCAATTGCGTGGAGGCTAATTGCCCGAATCCACTAAATATGATTTTTTTATGGATGAGCTTTCATCTTTAGAAAAGCAGATCTATAAATTTTTACAAAAAAATTCAGACACGACAGAAGAGAATAAAGCTCTTCAAAAAAGAATTAAACAATTAGAAAAAGAAAATGAGGTATTAAAACTAAAAGTAGACGATATAGAAGTGAAATTAAATAATGCTTTCATCGATACTGAAAATTCGCAATTCAGCGGATTGTTTAACGATGAAGAAAAGATTCAACTTAAAAACAAGATAAACGATTTAATAACAAAAATTGATTTTCATTTACGCTCTTAAAAAATTTGTTTGTATGGCGGAAGTGATATAATGACCGAAAAAAAGAAGCTGAAATTAAAAATATTTGATAAAGAATATTCTCTCTTAGTAGAAAACGAAGAAATTGCTACCGAGTTAGCTAAGTATGTTAATAATGTAATGACCGAAACTAAGGAAGAATTGCCTGATCAACCAACTGAAACTATCGCAATTATTGCATCGCTTAACATAGCTTATGATCTCTTTGTTGAGAAAAATAAATTTAGAGAATTCAGTATACAGGCTACAGATAAAATCAAAAAAATTAAGCTTCTTTTAAACGACTCCGAAGTTATATCCTCTCCATAATTTTTTACGCCGCATAACCGGTTGGACAAAAGGAAGAACTAACATTATAACAACCAGGGTTATTGACTCACGGCGTGTATTACAGGCCTCGGTAAGTTCCGAATAACATCGGGATGAGTCACCATTTGGTGGTCAGTGGAAGTAAAAAGCGTCGGGCAGTTTCCCGCATTGTCCATTTGAGTTCTTCTCTTTTGAAAAACCGGCTCTGTGCGGCTCCTTATATATCCGTATAGTGGAGGAAACATGGTTGTGGAATTATTACATATTATTGCTATTGCTGCAGCGCTAATTCTTGGGTTCTTTATTGGCTGGTTTTTCCAAACTAAAATAGCTGCCAATACTGTTAAAAGTGCTCATGAAGCTGCAAAGAAAATTGCTGAAGATGCTGAAAAAGAGGCTAAACACTTAAAACGAGAAAAATTACTCGAAGTAAAAGACGAATGGCTTAAGAAAAAACAAGAGTTCGATAATGAAGTAAATAATAAAAAACAGAAATTAGGCAACTTCGAAAAGCAATTAGAAAAACGAGAAGAGAACCTCGAAAAGAAAATTGAAGTAGTTAATCAAAAAGAAAAAGAATTTAATACAAAAGAAGCTCAACTTAATGCTTTAACCAAAGAAGCAGAAAAGAAAAATGCAGAGCTTGAGCGTTTGATCCTCGAACAAAATATTCGACTAGAAAAAACTGCGGCATTAACGGCTGAGGAAGCTAAAAAAATGCTCATGGAAAATATGGTCAACGAAGCAAAATCTGATGCTTCACAAATGATAAAGGATATTCGAGATCAAGCCAAAGTGGAAGCAAAAAAAGAAGCTCAAAAAATTGTTGTTCAAGCAATTCAAAGAACTGCGGTTGATCACTCGGTTGAATCAACTGTTTCGGTTGTACAAATTCAGAACGATGATATGAAAGGCAGAATCATTGGACGAGAAGGAAGAAATATCCGCGCGTTTGAATCAGCAACCGGCGTTGATGTTATTGTAGATGATACTCCCGAAGCCGTTATCCTTTCGGCATTCGATCAATTCCGAAGAGAAGTTGCTCGACTTTCTTTGGAAAGGTTGATATCCGATGGAAGAATTCATCCCGCAAGAATTGAAGAAGTAGTCGAAAAAGTTAAAAGTGAGCTTGAAGAAGAAATTGCAAAAGATGGTGAAGCGACATTAATGCAATTGGGAATTCATGGCGTTCATCCTGAATTGACCAAAGCAATCGGTAAAATGAAATACCGTTCTAGTTACGGACAAAACTTGCTTCAACATTCTATTGAGGTTGCTTATTTAACCGGAGTTATGGCAGCTGAACTTGGTTTCGATACACACATTGCAAAAAAAGCCGGTTTAATGCACGATATCGGTAAAACATTAGATCGAGATGTTGAAGGTCCTCATGCTTTACTTGGTATGGAGATGACTAAGAAATATAAAGAACACCCGATTGTTATAAACGCAGTAGGTTCCCACCACGAGGATATCGAAATGGAACATCCGATTTCTGCTTTAGTGCAAGCAGCAGATGCTATAAGCGGAGCAAGACCTGGCGCAAGAAGAGAACCTTTAGAAAGTTATGTAAAGAGATTAGAGAATTTAGAGAATCTTGCTAAATCGTTTGAAGGTGTTGCAAAAACTTATGCTATCCAGGCAGGTAGAGAAGTTCGTGTTGTTGTTGAACCGGATAAATTAGATGATGATTTATCGGATCGTTTATCATATGATATAGCTCAAAAAATTCAAGAAGAAATGGAATACCCGGGACAAATTAAAGTCACAGTTATTAGAGAAGTAAGAAAAATTAATTACGCAAAATAGTTTTAGGTTATTAATCATATAATGTCATTCCCGCATGATTTAAGCGGGAATCTACATTATGCTTAGATGGATTCCCGACTTTGCGGGAATGACAATACATGCCAAAAAAACTAAAAATTGCAGTAACCGGCGGAATTGGAACGGGCAAATCAACCGTCTGCAAAATATTTCAATCTCATGGCTATCCGGTTCTGTATGCCGATCAAATTTCAAAAGATATTCTCTCCACTGACAAAATAATCCAGCAAAAAATAATTGAAGAATTTGGTTCTAAATCATTTATCGATGGAGAACCCAATACCAAATTCTTATCAGAAAAAGTTTTTTCGGATTTTCAAAAAGTTAAGAAGATCAATTCAATTCTTCATCCCGCTGTTATAAATGTAATTAATAAGAAAATGGATGAGGGATTAACAAAATCAAACATTGTCTTTGTCGAAGCGGCATTAATTTTTGAAGCAAACATGGAAGATCTCTTCGATTATGTGTTGGTCGTCAGTGCATCAGAGCGAGTAAAAATCGAGAGAGTTGTTAATTCCAGAAAGATGAACGAAGAAGAAGTAAAAAAGATTATCAATAACCAATTTCCGGATGACAAAAAGAAAAGTACCGCAGATTTTGTAATTGAAAACAATGGAACTGAATCGGATTTAGAGAAAAAAGTAAATTTTGTTCTGATGGTTATCAAATCCCTAAAACAATAAAAAAATATTATTATAAGAGATAATAGGGTCTTAACTTGCTTTATGAATTACGTTCATATATTTTTGATAGTCCAAAATTGAGGTGTATTCGTGAATCCACTTAATATTGCTATTGTACAATTTGTAAAGTTACTCCCAAAATCGATAGTTCACATTTTTGCTAAAAAATATGTTGCCGGTGAAAAATTAGAAGATGCGGTACGTGTTGTTAAGGAATTGAATGCCAAGGGTATTGTCGCCACGATGGATGTTCTTGGTGAAGCTATTAAATCTAAAGTCGAAGCTGCGGAAACAAAATCTCAGTACTTTGAACTTCTGGATACAATTCAAAAAAACAAACTTAATTCCAATATTTCTATTAAACCAACCGCACTTGGTTTGGCGATTGATGTGGATTACTGCAAAGAATTGATCATCGAGATAATAGAAAAAGCTAAATCAATGGACAATTTTGTACGGATCGATATGGAAGACTCACCGTTTACTCAAACAACCATTGATATGTTCAAGGAGTTACGCGAAAAATATTCGAATGTTGGAATTGTTCTCCAATCATATTTAAGAAGAACATATGACGATGTTGTTGATCTAAATAAAATCGGTTCTAATTATAGATTATGTAAAGGTATTTACATAGAACCGGTAGAAATTGCATTCAAAGGAAGACAGGAAGTTAGAGATAATTTCATGAAATCTCTGGCAAGAATGTTCGATGACGGAAATTATGTGGGAATTGCAACCCATGACGAATACTTGATAAATGAATCTTACAAATTAATCGAAGAAAAAAAGATTTCCAAAGATAAGTATGAATTTCAAATGCTCTACGGTGTAACAGAACATTTAAGAGATAGAATTAATGCCGACGGACATAAAATTAGAATATATGTTCCTTACGGTGAACAATGGTATGCTTATTCGATTAGAAGATTACAAGAGAATCCATCCGTTGCTTGGTATATAACTAAAAGTATTTTTTCTTTTAAGTAGATGAATGTATTAGGGATAGAAACTTCGTGTGATGAAACTTCTGTTGCAATTATTAGTAATGGACGGTTAAAGGCAAATCTCATATCCTCGCAAGATTTCCACAAATTTTACGGTGGTGTTGTGCCGGAGCTTTCAAGCCGAGCACATTTACAGATGGTGAATCCACTTCTTAGAAATGCCTTATCCGAATCAAAACTTTCACTAAAGGATATTGATCTAGTCTGTGCAACTGCCGGTCCGGGTTTAATCGGAGCATTGTTGGTAGGATTAACATTTGCAAAGGGTCTGTCTCTTTCACTTGGAAAACCTTTTATCCCGGTTAACCATATAGAGGGACATATATTCAGCGGATTCTTGATGAATGAAAAACCGCAATTCCCTTATTTGTGTTTGGTTGTTTCAGGCGGACATACTTTGTTATTAATAGTTAAAAATGAATTAGAAATTATCAAATTAGGTTCAACAATTGATGATGCTGCCGGTGAAGCGTTTGATAAAGTTGCTAAAATGCTTGGCTTAGGTTATCCCGGTGGTCCGGCACTACAAAAAGCCGCATCGCTCGGTAATGAAGATGCCATTGATTTCCCGATTGCTCAACTAAAAACAGAATTTGATTATTCATTTAGTGGATTGAAGACAGCAGTTCTACGATATTTACAGAAAGAACACAATAAAAATTTAGAAAATATTTCTAATGAAGAATTAAATAACATTGCGGCTTCATTTCAAAAAGCAGCTGTCGAAGCATTAGTAAGAAATGTTAAAAAGGCAATCAGCCAATTTGAATTAAAAGCTATATCATTAGTTGGCGGAGTTGCGGCTAACATGAAATTGAGAAATTCGTTGCAAATCACTGAGA
>QZJX01000020.1 GCA_003599395.1 Ignavibacteriales bacterium
TGGTAGAGTTGCCATAGGACTTGAGAGAGTAAAAGCGGCTGTCCCGTCATTTTGTAAAATGTATAAATTATCCAATGAATAATCGTTAACCGCTATATCGGAATAACCGTCGCCGTTAAAATCTCCGCTTACGATACTTCTCGGGGTTGAACCAACGGTATAACTATTCAGAAGAGAAAATGTGGCGTCACCATTATTTAAACAAATAGAGACATTGCCGGTACTAATATTTGATATTGCTAGATCGATAAGCCCATCTTGATTGAAATCACTCATTGTCATTTCGTGACGCTCATTATCTGATCCTGAATTTGGTAAAGAAATTCCGTTGTTAAAGGTAAACTCTCCACTACCGTTTCCTAAGTAGATATAAACCGATGTGCCAACTACCGATATAACATCTAATATCCCGTCGGCGTTTACATCGAGAAGTTCAACAAATTGAGAGTGTTGTGACTCCTGTATCGTGCCGGTTTTGGTAAATGTTCCTTCGCCGGAATTTTTAAAGATAGAGCAATTAACACCACTTGTTATTAAGTCAATGTCTCCATCTCCGTCAATATCTCCTGTTGCGATATTTCTGGTATTATGCTCAATTGTTTTTGATTCATAATATTCCAACGTTCCTGCAGTTGACGCTGTCCCAATTGTAAAATTCAATTCATATCCGTTTGTAAGCGGATCAGCTGCATCGCTTTCAATATCACTTGTTAATATGGCAGATACTATTTCACCTGCTATAAAGTCATTATCCGGATCAAAGTTTACTATAGATGTACCTGTAAAAGAAATTGTACCGGTATGCTTTCCACTTATCGAGCCGTACACAATAACGCTGGCGGCAGTAAGGGTAGCCTGATCTATGTCTGCATCAAATGTGACGGATATAGTTGTTGATGCTGCAACAGAAACATTATTTTGTGTGGGGCTCACTGACGTAACGCCTAGTGCCGCATAAGAACTGGAGGCACTGAGTAATAACAGCACCAGTGATATTAACTTTACACTTGAAATAAAATGTTTCATATTAATAGTATCCTTTCTGGTTGTGATCTTCAATTTTATCGGTAATTGCCATAGGTATTTTTGTGAACTAATATAGTAGATGGATTCAAATAGAATTGTGATTCTTAGGAAATTATAGTGTAGTAAATGAATGATTGTTTTGTAGTTGTTATACTACAAAAAATAGAATTTGCCCTGAGTTGAATTTTTATTAGTTGGGGTTGTAAGATACGTAACGAATCAATCAGCTAGTCCGTTTTCCAAAACATAGCGGACAATATCAGCATCGGTCTTTAAATTAAGTTTGCCGAGAACTCTACTTCGATAAGTGCTCACTGTTGTAGTGCCGAGAAACATTTCGTCAGCAATATCTTTAATCTTTTTTCCGGCAGCAAGTTTTAACATAACTTCAAACTCGCGTTCGGATAGAAAATCATGCAGCGGTTTCTCACTTTCCTTGCCTATGTAAGAGGCCAATTCTTCTGCTAGTGAAGCGCTTATGTATTTGCCCCCTTTATGAACTTTTTTAATTGCATTAATAAGTTCGTAAGAAGCACTTTCTTTTGTTAAATAACCCGATGCTTTTGATTTAATCGCACGGATCGCATATCGTTTTTCGGGATACATACTTAACATTAAAACAGGTAAATCGGGATGAAGAGTTTTTATGTCCTTTAGTATTTCCAACCCTCTTCTTCCGGGCATATTTATATCTAAAAGTACAACATCACAAATATCGGTTGAAAGTTTGCTTAAGAGTTCAGCGCCATTCTCCGCTTCAGCTTCAATAACAATATCTGAAGTCTTGGAGAGGATTTCTTTTATTCCTTCCCGGAAAATAGTATGATCGTCAGCTATTATTACTCTTATCATAACCTACTCTTATTTTTACTTCGGTCCCAAGATTGAAAGAACCGGAGATTTTAATACTACCGTTCCATTTATTAATTCGTTCACGCATTCCAATAAGCCCAATTGATTTAGGATCATCAATCTTTTCTTGAGGAATACCAATACCGTTATCTTTTATGGTAAGTATAATTTCATCATCGTTAACTACAAGATAAATATTAACCTCATTTGCTTTGCTGTGTCTTAAAACATTTGTAAGCGTCTCCTGAAATATCCTGAATAATGTTAGAGCTAACTCAGTATTGATAATTAGCTCATCATCTTCGTTTCTATGAAAATTACACTTAATTCCACTTCGTTTTTCGAATTCTTCACCGTACCAATCAATTGCATCGCTAAGTCCAAGATCATCCAAAATTTCCGGTCTTAATTCTGCTGAGAATTTCTGAACTTTTTTAATTGAGGAGTCAATGAACTTAATCATCGAACTAATTTTTTCATTCTTATTTTTGCTATTGCTTTGTGAATTATCCTGTAAAGAGAGAACATCGATTTTTAGCGCGCTTAACATTCCCCCGAACTCATCGTGTATTTCAGTTGCAAGATACTTTCTTTCTTGCTCTCTAACATTTTGAAGGTGTTCCGAAAGATTTTTTAATTCTTCAGTTCTATTACTTAACTCAAAAGTTCTTTCTTGAACTCTTTTTTCCAAATCACTCATTCTATACCCAAGCGAATATGAAAGAATAACCGTTTCCCACAAAATACCAAGCTGCAGCGCGTTTTCAGTCCAAAAATTGAGAGGTAGAATATTTGAATTCTTAGCAGCGATAATAAATAATCCTATTACGGTTCCGCTTAATGCAAGAATATAAAATTTGGAAAGTTTATGCCCTCGTTTCAAAGTAACCACAGAAATGATAATACCGAGAACAAAGAATGACAGATCATTAATTGTAAAAACCGCTACAAGAATATTTATTGGAAGAAAAAGGGAAATCATTATCGTAACACAAGTATAAACAGCAAGTATATTTAGAATTTTATACGCGACGGGGAAATATGTTTTAGTCTCCAGATAATCTCTTGTGAGTAATAACCAAAAGAGTCCTAAAAATGTCAGCGCTTCACCGGGAATGATATAGTAATCACGTTGAAATAGCATTCCTATAAAAGCGGAGTAATAACCTTTATCGACAAATAGGAATACAGTATAAGCGGTTACATATAAGACATAAAAGAGATAACGAGTTTGCTTTATTGATATATATAGAAAAGTATTATAACAAATCATTAAACATAGTATCCCGAATAATAATCCATCAAAAAACAACAAAGCAGTACGCTCATTGATATAGCCTTCGTGCGACCACAAACTAAATGATAGTATTACCGGTGAGGCAGTTTTTACTTTTAAATAAAAAACGGCGTCTTCATTTTTACGAAGATTGAGATTGGAGACATAGCCGATTGTTTTAATATTCTTCATAGCTACATTAACTGCGGCACCTGATTCACTTTCGACAAATTCACCATGCTCATTTTTATAATAGAGAGATACGAATTCTAATGAATTATAATTGTTTATAAGTAGCAGGTTGTTTTTCGATCCGGATGAATCAACAATTTGAATTTTTAACCAAAATGTTGAATTGCTAAAACCAAAGTTAGGTGAATATATATTTGAATATCTGTAATTGTCTTGCATTTCCGGAGAGGTCGCTTTGTCTATATCAAGACTTCCGTCTTTGTCTTCGATAACACCAATAAGTTTGTCAAGCTTTACTTCAATTTCGGCAATGTTTGAAATGAATTTTTCATCAATTATTAGTTTGTTCCGGGAAGGATTTGCAAAACATAAAATTACAAGATTCAGAAAAGGAAGGAGAAATAATGCTTTATTTATTTTCAATCATTTCCTTAAGGCTACTTAGTAATGTTTAGCAAAGGATTATTTTTATAATAATAGTAGTAGTTAGTTCATTACACTAATTGAAAATAGATAAATATTATAAAATTTGCCAAGTGAATTTTGTTTGGCACTACTTTAACAATAGCATCTTCTTAACAGAGTAATATTTTCCTTCAACATTTATTCTGTGAACGTAAGTTCCGCCCCGACTTGGCTGCTTAATAAACAGCTAGTCGGGATGGCATAATTATTTTAACAATATTAATTTCATAATTGAGCTGAATCCGTTATCTGTCTGTAGTTTATAGAAATAGATACCACTTGAAAGATTACTTCCATCAAATTGTACTTCATGATTACCCGTCTGGAGATTTTGATTTATTAGTGTTGCGACTTCCCTACCAAGGATATCATAGACAATTAATCTTGTCTGTAGGGACAAGTCGCGACTTGTCCCTACGTTTGGAATTGTAAACTTAATTGCAGTTGTTGGATTAAACGGATTGGGATAATTCTGATACAAATGAAATTCCGAAGCTAAATTTTCTTCTTCAACATTTGTTGAATTGGGATCGTAAATTTTTATTTCATCAAACCATAATTGTGAGTTTGATAGCATTCCAAATTCGTCCACGATTTCAAAAATTTCAACTGCACTCCAATTAAAAAGTCCTTGAGGATTATACCAGGCATCATCCCAAGAACCAGTCTCATTAAAAGATGATAATGGAATTTCCACATACTGCCATTGATTATCAAAATCGACAACACTGTGATCAACTGTATAACTCATTCGCCATGGATGGTCTTCCTCGTTTTCTTTTGTATCAAGGAATCTAATTTCAAATTTTGAAAGTGGGTTGCTGCCCTTGATCCAAAAGCTAATGAAGTAGTTATTATGACTTAAGTAACTAAAATCCTTAATCGGCATAAACTTAAAACCGATTGAATTATATTGTGAGGGATTTGACCATGATATACAATAATCTCCTGTGTACGAATCAACATTATAAAAATTTAATACTCCACTTGTATAACCCGATGAAACAATTTTCGATTCGATATAATCGGAATAAATTCCGAAACCGGCTGAATCGGGTTTTAATTCAAATTCGGATTGAGGAGGAACATTGAATCCCAATGCAGCTAATAAATTTGTATTCAAATCATGCTCAAAAAGTCCGTACCCATTTTGTTTGAACAATCCGAATCCACCGTGATAATCCCAAGTCGTCCAAGCAATACCGTTTAACTCCAGGTAATTTCTTACAACATTATACCAAAGTACTCGATCGGTATTATTTGAGTTTGGGATATAAACACCAAACTCACCGCAGAAGATCGGAACATTTCTTTCAGTTTTGAAATCAATCGCAATATCCAACATCTCCCTAACTTTGCCAATCGTACCATCGTTATTATAATTATTGAAAGCGCCTTCAACCCAAGTACCAACCAAGTCATTAGGAAGTTGAGGCATATTTGCAGCATTGTAAGGGAACGGCATTCCGCTTAATGAAACTAATGAAGGATCGGTCCAACTTGCACCTTGATGCGTAAATAAAAACGGATCGTAAAAATGAAATGTATAAATTAAATTATCGTCTTCGTAAACCGGCATGTATTTGAGATTATTATAACTGTTCCACCCCGCCGGACCAACTATAATTGTATGAACCGAATCAATTTCTCTTATTGCATTTATTACAGATTGTTGAATCGGGTTCCAGATATTATCAGCTATTCCGTGCGGTTCATTAAGTATTTCATAATAAATTAAATTAGACCTATTCTTAAAGTGCTCAGCCATGTTCTGCCAGACCGGGATTAAGATATCACCAATGTTGGGGTCGGTTGAAGTTGCGGGATCGAATGTGTGATTATCTAAAATTAGATGTAATTCTAATTCTTCCGCCCAATCGATTGCTTGATCAAGAAATTTCAGGAATAACGGATCTAGTTCATAATTTGGTGAACCGAGTGTCATGCTGTGTAAATTAATCGGCAATCTTATTACATCCGCACCGAGACTTTTAATATTCTCGAAATCTTGTTTTGTATATTTTGTGAAATGAATTTCGGTCGGACTATTAACTTGAAACCACCCGGTAAGATTAACCCCTTTGTTGAATGGAGTTATTTGAGATAAAAATGATTGCTGTAAAATTATAATGACAAGAAGATACAGTAGTTTTTTCATTAAGAAATTTCCTATTTATCAAGTTCTTCGAAAATCGGAGAATTCATTTGAATGAGATAGTCGCGAATAATTTTCCCGGATTGAGATAGTTCACTAACAGACCAACCCGATATTTTCGTTGTTGTCGGAAGAAGTGCAGCGGAAGTTTCATCTTTGTTTACAATCGACCAGTTACACCAGCTCAAATTGTTGACCTCCATAAAATCAGCCCATTCATTTAGACTAACGTTATCAATAATTCCGCTTCCATTCGCCTCACTCATTCCCCATTCGGTAACAAACAAAGGGATCCCGGCATTTATTGCTAGAATAGCTTTATTTCTCAACTCATGCTTGTGTGTGCTCGAATAAAAGTGTAACGAGTAAGCAATGTTATTTCCTTCAATCTCATTTCCAATTACATCTTGAACATCCTGTGACCAGTTACGAGTACCGGCAACGATTATATTATCGGGATCATTTATACGGATCGCATTAATTACTTCTTGCGAATATGGTTTGAGAACATCATTCCAAGATTCATTTAAAGGTTCGTTATAAATTTCATAAATGATATTCGGATAATTTCCGTATTCGGATGATACACGATTAAAAAATGTTTTGGCTTCCTGCAGATGATCTTCAGCGTGATGATCATGCCAATCAACAATAACATAAATTCCAAGTTCGATGCAGGCATCAATTGCGGTTTTTACTTTTTGATATTCTGCTTCGGGATTATCGAGATAACCGCCGTTCTCAACTCCCATAGCGGCTCGGATGACCGTACATTTCCAATCATCGCGAAGCCATTTAATAGTTTCCTTATTATAGTAATTTGATCCCCACTGGCTCCAGAACAAACTCATTCCTCTGAGTGCGACAATATTACCATTTTTATCAACGATATTTTTTCCGTTCACTTGAAGCTGTCCGAAAAGTTCAACTACTGTTTGTGCCTCTTGAATTGGTTCGGTTGGATTTTCATCCTGACTTTTACAAGATACAATGAAAGGAAATATTAGCAAAACAATTAATAATCTGGTTATTTTTTTCAATTTTTCCTCTTTGTTTGTCAAGCTTTTTTGAAGGCAATATCTCTTCGAAGATAAGTTGCCGATCTCCAAACCCATTCAAGTGGACCGAAGTGATACTTTTGAATCCAATAATGAGCAAGAGCGACTTGTATTATCCAAAATAAAATTCCCAAAAAGAAACTGGCTGTCTGCCCGATAAAATCATAAGCACCAAAACCGAAACCATAAAAGAAAGGAACGAAAAAAAGTGATTGAGAAACATAAATCGTTAGACTCATTCTTCCGCAAGGTGCCAGTAAGCTTAGGAATTTTCCAAAATAATTTAATTGGTAAAGTAAAACGAATCCGGATACTCCGGCTACAATAAATGAAAGGTTTATATAGTTGCCGATAACAGTTGATATAAACCAATTTCCGGTTGGATTAATAAATTGATATATAAAGTTTTTTTGTGTCATCAATAATATTGTTAAAAGAAGAAAGCTTCCGAAAAGAATTTTTTTACTTCTCAAGTTATCCTTAATATTTTTGAAGAAATGAATTCTTCCTAACCAAAATCCGAGAATTGACATTCCGATTATTGTCGATAGTCGTCCGCTCTCAAACATGAATGACCATTTTGCTAATTGAGAATTCCACAAAGTTGTTTTGAGCAAATCCGTAAAACTACCTTCAGCGTATGCTTGAAGTACGGGACCAAACAAAGCCCAGTGTGCCGGAGGTTCTGAAATATTGAAAAATACTATATGAAGGATTGCCGGAATTTGAAACAGAAACACAGCAGCTAAAGTTAATAAGAAATAATTCTTTGCTTTGAAAATCGGAAGGAGTAAAAATCCGGTTAAAGCTAATAACTGTAAAATATCTCCGCCGTAAATCAATCCGTGCAGAAATCCTAAGAAGAGCAGCAAGAGTAATCTCCACGCAAATCTCTTTCGAAAATCGATTCCCCTTTCGGATTGATTATCAAGTATGATAAAAAAGCTTAATCCAAAAAGAAGCGCGAAGACAGCAAAGGCTTTCCCTCCAAAAAAGAAAAACGAAATCTCATTGAAAATACTTTCTTCCGGTTTGTACCAATACAACTCGAAGTACTCCACCATATGGACCATGAACAATCCCATCAAAGCAAATCCACGCAATGAATCGACTAAAATAATTCTATTTGTTGAAGTGTAAATCGAAGAGTTCATAATAATTCTATAAAAAAAGGGATTGAGGGAAAAAACCCATCAATCCCAATATCAATATTTCAGGAACACATAACGAAATCTGCTATTCGTCTTTATTATAAACACGAACGTAATCAACAACCATCTCTTTTGGGAAAAGTGTCTGAGGTGTTGGATTACCCGGCCAATCTCCACCTACTGCAACATTTAATAACAAGTGAAATCTTTTATCAAATGGCCAAGTTTTATAATCACCTTTTTTATCATTGTTGAAAGTGAAATAAACTTGTCCGTCAACCATAAAATCGATTTTATCTTCCGACCATTCAATTGCGTAGACGTGGAAATTATCATCGGCATCTGGGATAGATATTTGTCCGGTTTTTTGAGTACCGATTCTATGGTTATAAGCTTCGGTATGAACGGAACCATGAATTTCCGAACCGGAATTAACATGTTCCATAATATCAATTTCACCGCTTGAAGGCCAACCGCCATAACTCCAATCCGTTGGAAGCATCCATATTGCAGGCCACATGCCTTGTCCGTATGGAATTTTAGCTTTTACTTCAATTCTTGCATAAGTCCAATCACCTTTGTTCATCGTTCTCATTCTAGCAGAAGTATAATAGCGAGTTCCTTCATCGCCTGTATATTCTTCTTGATGAGCTACAATGTGCAAGTAACCGTCTTGAACAAAAGAATTTTCCGGTCTATCTGTATAATATTGCAGTTCATTATTTCCACCACCCCTAGCGTTGACTTCATGTCCCCATTTATTATTATCGATAGCTGAACCTTCAAATTCATCATTCCATACTAAAGTATAACCGGGAAGATCATTGTCGTCCTTTGGTGTTTCGGTTGGATTTGATTCATCTTTTGAACAACCCAAGGTGGTTAAGGAAATAATTAAAAGGAAAATTATATTTGTTATTTTTTTCATTCTATCACCAAAATATTGTGTAAAGAACCGCTAGAATTATAACTACTAAGTAAGCTCCAATGTTGAAAGCTTTATCTGTGGTAAACATTTTTGAAGTAAGAGTAATACCGTTTGAATCATCATCAACTTCTGAAGTTGTTAAACTGATCATTGCTGTAATTACGATACTAATTATGAATGTGTATAGCATTTGATCTAAGAATGGAAGCTGAACAAAACTTAACTTTAAGAATAATGCAACCGGTATTGATAGAATTGCTCCCCAAATAGCTCCGCGAGTTGTCGTCTTTTTCCAGAAAAGACCAAGCATTGCAACTGCAAGAATTCCGGGACTAACCAAACCGGTATATTCTTGAATATACTGAAACGCTTGAGGAACACTTTCTAATAAAGGAGCAACTAAACATGCAATCACCAATGCAACTGCTGCACTAATTCTACCAACTTTAACAAGTCGTTTTTCCGATTTATCTGTACCGATATAAGGTTTATAAATATCCATAGTGAAAATTGTCGAAGTTGAATTAAGCATTGACGCCAATGATGATACTATGGCTGCAGTTAATGCGGCAACAACAACACCTTTTAATCCAACCGGTACAAAGTGACTAATTAACCATGGGTACGCTTTATCATAATTTATACCGCCGCCGGATTTATCGAAAGAATCTCTTACACCATCAATAATCGCTGTGCCTTCGGGTTGAGCATAAAGTACATATGCAATAATTCCAGGGATAACAACAATTAATGGAATAATTAATTTTAAGAAAGCGGCAAACACAATTCCTTTTTGAGCTTCACGTAATGATTTAGCCGCGAGAGTTCTTTGAATGATATACTGATTGAATCCCCAATAATACAGATTAGCAATCCACATACCGCCAATTAAAACAGCTATACCGGGAAGATTATCGAACTCGGGATGACCTTTTTCCAGAATCATGTGAAATTTATCACCGGCGGAATCATATAAATGCGAAAGACCAGCTAAGACACCACCTTCAGGCGTTACATAGTTTAATGCAATAACTGTTGCAATAATTCCACCAAGAACTAAAAGAATTACTTGAATAACATCTGTCCACGCAACAGCAGAGAGTCCACCGTATAATGAATACGCGGCAGCAATTGAAGCAAGCAGAATAATAAAAAATATAATCATAGAACCGTCACCGACACCCATAATTGTATCGAGTGCTTTAGCTCCAAGGAATATAACTGTTGTAAGATTTACAAAGATGAAGAGAAACATCCAGAAGATTGCGAGAATTGTTTTAAGCGTTGTATTATATCTCTGTTCTATGTATTCGGGGATTGTATATATTTTCTTTTCAATAAAGATCGGAAGAAAATATTTACCAACAATGATAAGGGTAATTGCTGCCATCCACTCATAAGAAGCAATTGCCAAACCAACGGCAAATCCTGAGCCGGACATACCGATAATTTGTTCGGCAGAAATATTAGCTGCGATCAGTGATGCACCGATTGCCCACCATGTTAAAGACTTGCCTGCTAAAAAGTAATCTTGAGAATCCTTTTCATGTCCTTTTTTATTGCGGGATACATAAAGTCCAAGACTAACAATCCCAATGATATAGACAATGAAAACAATATAATCAACAGTTGCAAAGTTCATAATAATACCTTACTAAAATGTGTAATTAATTTAGAGTAAATGATTTTATTAAATTACCGATTTTCACATTAAAGTCACCCGGTTCAACTACTTTTTTATTTTCTCTGTTATGAAACGATAAATGGTCCGAAGTAAGTGTAAAGTTTATAACTTTAGATTCACCCGGTTCAAGGTAAACTTTTTCAAAACCTTTTAATTGCTTTACCGGGCGAGTGACACTTCCGTATAAATCTGTTACATATAGTTCTACGGTTTCTTTACCGGCAACTTTTCCGGTGTTTGTCACCTTAACAGATACTTCAATACTTTCTCCAATTTTAGCACTTTCGGATACACTTAAATCAGCATACTCATATGAAGTATAGCTTAAACCAAATCCGAAAGGCCATTGTGGATCGTAATCATTCACATCAAATTTTTCTAATGGTTTATAGTCGTAAGTCGTAAATCCCATTGGTGTTTTTGGATAACTAAACGGAAGTTTACCGGATGGATTAACTTCACCATAAATAATATCTACTGTCGCATCGGCACCTTCCATTCCAGGGAGATAACCCATTAAAATTGCGTCAACTTTATCTACTATTTTATTTATGCCTCTTGGTCTTCCTTCGTAGAGAACTAACACGATTGGTTTACCGGTTTTTGATAATTCATCGACTAGCTTTAATTGCACTTCATCCAGAGTCAAATCAGTGATATTTCCCGGTGTTTCACAATAAGGATCTTCACCAAGACAAGCAAAAATAACATCGACATTTTCTGCTGCTTTAACAGCTTCTTCAATGTTGATTTCCGAATTGATTGTTACTCCTTGAACAAAGCTTACATTATCATCTCCAATTTCGGCTTGAACAGCTTCAAGAAATGTATTTTTTTCTTTTGGGTAAAGTGATTCAACATTCCCTTGCCATGTAATAGTCCAACCACCGTTTAAGTTCATCATTTGATTTGATGTAGGTCCGGTAACTAAAACTTTTTTATCCTTTGAAAGAGGTAGAATTGAGTTTTCATTTTTCAATAACGTAATTGCTTCTTGAGCGGCTTTTAGATTTACTTTTCTGAATTCGTCAGATGCAAATCCGTTTATTAATTCTTTATTTGGATAAGGATTATCAAATAAACCGAGTTTATGTTTAACGTATAAAATTCTTTTCACTGCATCATCAATTCTTGACAGTGGAACTTCGCCTTCGTTAACTAATTCTATTAATAATGTTGCAAAGCTAAAATCAAATGGAACCA
>QZJX01000071.1 GCA_003599395.1 Ignavibacteriales bacterium
TATAATTTAGTTGATGAAGTAATTATGGGGAATGTATTGCCAGCTGGTCTAGGACAAGCTCCCGCCCGACAGGCGGCACTTTTTGCCGGTTTGCCTAATTCAACTGAGTGCTTGACAATTAATAAAATGTGCGGAAGTGGTTTAAAATCAGTAATGCTTGCTCATCAAGCAATTCAACTTGGTGATGCTGACATTGTTGTCGCCGGTGGAATGGAAAATATGACTTTATCACCATATCTTCTGCCTAAAGCAAGAGCAGGTTACCGAATGGGTAATGGTGAAATAATAGATTCGATGGTTTATGATGGGTTGTGGGATGTTTATAATAATTTCCATATGGGAAGCTGTGCAGAATCGTGCGCAAGAGATTTTAAATTTACCCGAGAAGAGTTAGATGCATTCGCCGTAGAATCATATAAGAAAGCATTAAAAGCACAAGAAGATGGCTTATTTAATGATGAGATTATTCCCGTGACTGTTAAATCAAGAAAAGGCGATACAATAATTGATAAGGACGAAGAACCTGGTAATGTCAAATTTGATAAAATCAGTTCTCTGCGACCAGCATTTGAAAAAGATGGTGTAGTTACAGCTGCAAATGCATCCAAAATTAATGATGGGGCAGCCGCATTATTGGTTATGTCTGAAGATAAGGCGAAAGAACTTGGATTAAAACCAATTGCAGAAATCATAGCTCAATCATCTGCTGCTAAGGCGCCAATAGAATTTACAACTGCTCCTGCTGATGCTATTCAAAAAGTATTAAAAAAAGCTAATATGAAAATCGAAGAGATAGATTTATTCGAAATTAACGAAGCTTTTGCAGTAGTTTCACTTGCTGTAAACAAATTATTGGGTCTAGATGGTGCCAATGTGAATGTAAATGGCGGAGCAATCGCACTCGGTCACCCAATTGGAGCAAGCGGAGCAAGAATACTAAATACATTGCTGCACCAAATGAAAAGGCAAAATGCTGAATATGGTCTTGCATCACTATGTATCGGTGGTGGTGAAGCTTCCGCATTAATTGTTAAAAAATATTAAAAGGGGGCATCTATGAAAATTAAAAATATTGCTGTGATAGGAGCAGGTACAATGGGCAATGGAATAGCTCATGTTTTTGCTCAAAATGGTTTTGAAGTTCAATTTACTGATTTGAAAGATGAATTTGTTGACAGAGGACTATCAACAATAACAAAAAATTTAGATCGACAAGTGAAAAAAGAAATCATCTCAGAAGATGATAAAGAGAAAACCTTAAAAAGAATTCAAAAAGTAATTGGCGTTAAGAATATCGATCCGAATACAGATTTTGTTATTGAAGCAATTATTGAAAATAAAGATGCTAAACTTAATCTTTTTAAGGAATTAGAGACGATTGTTAAGAAGGATTCCATCTTTTCTTCAAATACCTCATCAATCTCAATTACAGAACTAGCTACAGTTTGCCGACCAGAAAAATTCATCGGGATGCATTTTATGAATCCTGTTCCTATAATGAAATTGGTTGAGATAATTCGTGGTTATTCTACCGCTGATGATACGTATAATTTGGTACGAAATCTATCGGAGCAACTAGGTAAAACACCTGTTGAAGTACATGATTATCCGGGATTCATTTCAAACCGTGTTCTAATGCCGATGATAAACGAAGCAATTTATGCACTTTATGAAGGGGTTGCAAATGTTGAGGCAATTGATACCGTAATGAAATTAGGCATGAATCACCCAATGGGTCCACTTACTTTAGCAGATTTTATCGGTCTCGACGTTTGCTTAGCTATTATGGAGGTCTTGTATGATGGATTCAATGATTCCAAATACAGACCGTGTCCACTGCTAAAGAAAATGGTAGCTGCAAAAAAATTAGGACGAAAAACTGGTGAAGGTTTTTATAAATATGATAATTAATCGGACTGATGAAAATCTTAGATAAATCAAAATTTCAAAAAATTGAAAAATGGCTTTTCATTAGGAGATATTTGAATAAATTTCAAAATATTTTTTCGAAATTTAATCTCCCGGAATATACAACTTTCAGTGTTTTTGCGATTATAATCGGTGCTATTGTTGGTTTAGCTGCCGTTGGTTTTCATCATTCTATTGAGTATTTAAACCATCTTTTCTTTGAAAAAACAGTTAATAATTTTTTCTTTTTAGGAGCAGCGACAGTCATTTTGCTTCCGGCGATTGGTATGTTAATCCAAAGCATGATGATCAAGTTTGCTCCTGAGACTTCACAAAAAAGGGGATTAGCAGAAGTAATTAAAGCCGTCGCTCTTCGCGGTGGATTCATTTCTTTCCGAACTACATTGTTTCACTTTATTGCTCCAGTAATAAGTATTGGTACCGGAAATACTTTAGGACCAGAGGGACCCGCTGCACAGCTAGGTGGTGGTGTATCGAGCAAGTTTGCAAATTTGTTTGGGTTATCTGATTCAAGAAGGAGGATGTTTACAGCGGCCGGAGCTGGAGCAGCGATTTCAGCGATTTTCAACACACCGCTCGGAGGTATATTTTTTGCTTTGGAAATTATCTTATTAAATGATTTTCATGCTCCCACATTTTCCGCCATGATTTTAGCATCTGTTACAGCCAGTGCAATTTCTCGGATTTTTCTTGGGAATAGTTCTGTATTTGTTTTTGATACTGTTGCGATTACGGATTATAGTTATTTATACCTTTTTATATTCCTCGGAATTGCTGCAGGTATTCTAGCGATACTTTTTATAAAGTATTCTAACTCGTTAAATATAATTATTAAACAGAAATTTCTTAAATCATTTCCTCAATGGGCTGTTATGGGATTTGCTGGTTTATTAGTTGGAATCAGTGGGTACTTTTTTGAGGATATATTTGGAATAGGATATTCTGCAATAAATAGAGTTTTGGCGGGTGAATTACAAGTCCAAATTGTAATTACTCTTTTGATTCTAAAGTTTTTACTTGTACCAATTGTTATTAATTCCGGTGGTTTTGGTGGTATTTTTGCTCCTTCATTGTTTATGGGAGCATGTTTAGGTTATCTTTTTGTTTTTAGCATGAATTTTGTTTTCGGTTTACAACTTGAGTACACAATTTTTATTCTTGTTGGAATGGGAGCCGTTTTAGGTGGAATTAATAGCATCCCGATATCTGCAATATTAATAATTTTTGAAATGACAAAGGACTATTCCTTCATTTTACCGCTAATGCTTGCTGTGGTAATTAGTACTACGATCGTTCAGATTGTTATCAAGAGGTCAATTCATGTCCAACATTTGGAGCACGAAGGATTTAATATTTCTTCAGGAAGAGAAACTAATGTATTAAAATCGCTAACAGTCCAAGATGCGATGTACAAAGAGATTTTTACAATAAAAGAAAATATCGCTCTACCTAAACTAGTCTCATTATTTATGGATAAAAATGTCAGTCAATGTTATACGATTAATGATGATGGAGAATTGACCGGAGTCATATCTGAAAACGAGTTAAGACCAATAATTTCCGAATATGAGAGTTTAAAGCATATTATGATTGCACGAGATTTAAAAAATCCGGTCGTTGTTACTGTTTACCAGGATCAAGACTTAGATTCAGTGATGAGCTTATTTTCTAGAGAAAATCGAGATGAATTTCCAGTAAAGGATAAATCTGATAACCAAAAACTGATTGGTGTTATTTCCAGACAAGATGTAATTGATGCGTACAATAAAGAAAGCTTTAAAATGAATCTTGCTGATGGTTTATCACAAGAGTTAAAATCTATAAGTAAGAATAAACTGGCAACGGTATCAGATGGATTTTCGATAATTGAGAAAGTTGTTCCGGATGGATTTGTTGGTAAATCATTAGCGGAGTTGAAGATTCGCAATAAATACGGTTTAGAAATACTAATGATTAAAACACGGAGTTCAGCATTTTTTGATGATGAAAGTAAGGTTGAAATAAAAATGCCTGATGCTAATTACATAATTGAGAATGATGATATATTAGTATTATTCGGAAGCAACGAAAAACTTGAAACTTTTGAGAAAATGCTAAGATAAAAGAAAACGCACATAATGTATATTATGTAAACTAACTTATTCTATTCTTTCAGATTATCCCGGTAAATTTCAAATAAATCAAAACTAATATGATGAATAATATTAGGTAATAAATCGGCGATTTTATTTTTACTTTCTGTCTAGCTCTTGAAGTTCTGAATCCTAGTCTGCGCTTTCTTCTTTCCAAATCTTTTAATTCTTCATCTTTATCTGGATCATAAAATCGCGGTGTGTAATCAAATTTTTTGTGCTGTGTTCTTTTGAAAAACATTTATTTACTCTTAATAATTTTTATACTCTTTTGAAGCAGTCTGATATTAAATTCCTTCGCCGATTTAGAACCGATCTCGCCATCAAGATGAACATAATATGGATTCTTTAAGATTATCTTGAATTCATCGTCTTCATAAAACTTTGCTTTCTTAACTAATTTTAATTTATTAATTAACGCATAAGGCAAATTTTTCATTATTTCGATCTTACCAGTCATATCGACAGTTGTTAGATTTAGAATTCCATCAGTTGGATTGGCATCAGGATTCAAATAAAAGCCTCCCCCAGATGTCTTACCATTTCCAATAGTTAATAGTAGATACTTTCCTTCAAGAACTTGACCATTCAAAAATATTTTCGGTTCTAAAGTCTCAAGCGATTTTAATCCACGCATTACGGCAACCAAATATGAAAGAATTCCGGAAAATTTCTTTTCGAATTGATTTAAGTACGCAACATAAGCATCAAAACCAATACCGACAGCATTTATAAATCTTTTTTGAACAATAGTTTCATCATCCTGGGTAATTTTGCAATTTCCAACATTTATTTCAGCAATAGTTTGCAATTTTTCCTCAAAGAGAATGTCCAAATAATTTTTAGTATTTGAAGGATATAAGAATCTGGCAACATCATTTCCAGAACCCCACGGAAGTACTCCTAACCGACAATCGCTGTCAAGATTGAATCCATTTACAACTTCATTCACGGTTCCATCCCCTCCTACAGCAACAATTGTATTATACTCATTTGATGATGTTAATTCATTGGAAAGTTTAATAGCATGACCGGAAGTAGAAGTAAAAAAGATTTTGACCGAAACATCAAATAATTTTGAATGTTCTTCAATTAATCGAGCAGCATTTAACTTTTTTATTTTTCCCGCGACGGGATTTATTATAAATGCATATTTATTCAAATTGTTCAGTTCACAAGTCTAGTTGAAAAGGGCTGAAATAAAACTTTTGGCATCAAATATCTGTAAGTCATCAATTGATTCGCCAACTCCAATAAATCTTACCGGGATGTTTAGTTCCTTATTAATTTGGAATACAATACCACCTTTTGCTGTTCCATCTAATTTGGTGACGATTAATCCAGTCAAATCTGCATATTTGGAAAATTCTTTCGCTTGAATAATTCCGTTTTGACCAGTATTCCCATCAACCACAAGCAAGGTTTCATTAGGAGCATAATCTAAGACTTTGCTGAGAACTTTACGAATCTTTCTAAGTTCCTCCATCAGATTACCTTTAGTATGTAAACGTCCGGCAGTATCAATTAAGACTACATCGGCATTTTCCTTTTTTGCTTGAAGTAAAGTCTCATAAGCCACGGCAGCCGGATCCGATCCAATGTTTTTGGATATAACTTGTACATCAGCTCTTTTAGCCCAAATGTCTAATTGTTCATTGGCTGCGGCTCTAAAAGTATCTCCCGATCCTATAAAAACCTTAAGACCGGATTTCTTAAAATTATTAGCAAGCTTACCAATTGTGGTGGTCTTACCTGCTCCATTAACGCCAACGATTAGAATAACAAATGGTTTATAAGAAGATATTTTTTCAAAAAAATTATCTGCTGTCTCTTCAGAAGTTAATGATTCCTCAAGAGTAGTTTTCAGAGTCTCAAATACTGATTCTTTATTTCGATCAGGGTTAGATTTGAGATTTTGTCTCAACTTTTCAATTATTTCAACAGAAATATCAACACCAATATCACAAGATATTAGAATTTCTTCAAGCTCATCTAAAGTCGCATCGTCTAATCTAGCTTTACCGGTTATTGTTTCATTTATTCCGGTAAATAATTTTTCTTTGGTCTTCTTTAAACCATCTGTGAGTTTATTAAAATTAATATTCTTAAAGAAGTTCATTTTTTTTAAACCTTATAACTTCAATCGATCGGATTACATAACCGAGTAATGAAATAATCGACATAAATACAATTAACAAATTGAATAAGTTGTAGAAAGTTGGGTATGACTTTAGACCTAATACAAGTAATAAAAGATAAATGCCTAAAATAAATACTGTAATTTTACCCAGCATATTTGAGGGCAATACTTTACCAATTTTATTGCTAAGAATGAGTCCACCTATAAAAATAATAATATCACGAGCCACAATAATTACCAAAATATAAGTAGGAATATATCCAGTTAAATAGAGAATAATCGTAATGATCCCTACACCAATTTTATCTGCTAAAGGGTCGATAATTTTCCCTAATTCACTAACTTCGTCATACTTTCGTGCAAAATAACCATCTAAATAATCGGTGGCAGCGGCTAATATCATAAGGATAGCAGCAAAATATGGATGATAATTGCTTTGCTCCAATGTAATTAAGAAATATGCAATGGGAGCAGTTAGCAAGATCCGCGAAAGGCTAAGATAATTTGAAATAGTATGTATTCTGTCTAATTTTATCATTAATGCTATATATAACTTCAGAGAAATATTATAATTTATTTATAGATATTATTTTATATGCTTTCCCTTCATGAAATGTCTAACTATTTTTCATCATGCTGATCTTTAATAAAGTGTAAATCAATCGGAACCGGATACTCACCATTAAAACATGCTGAACAAAAAGAGTTGGGAGCATGATCGACCATGGCTTCCAACATTTGCTTATGTGTAAGATATGCTAAACTATCCACATCAAGATAGTCTCTTATTTCATCAATATTATTAAACTTATTCGCTATTAATTCATCACGCGATGGGAAATCCATACCGTAGTGGCACGGGTAATGAATTGGTGGAGATGATATTCGTAAATGAATTTCTTTTGGGTTAGCTTCTCTTATCAACTTAATTAACTGTTTTGAAGTCGTGCCGCGTACAATAGAATCATCTATAATTACTACGGTTCTGTTCTCCAATACTCCTTTAACGGTATTGAATTTAATTCTTACACCCACTTCTCTTTTGGCCTGTCCAGGAAGAATAAATGTTCTACCGATATAGTGGCTTCTAATTAAACCAATTTCTAATTTTGATTGGATACCCATTTTTACAAGTTGATTTTCATAACCAATTGCAGCTGTGTTTGAACTATCCGGCACACTCATAACAATAACTTTTTCACCATCTCTATCTCTTACCGGGTGATAAGTTGCAAGCACTTTACCTAACTTACGACGCATTTTGTCAACATTGCTCCCAAATATCTTACTATCCGGTCTTGAGAAATAGATGTATTCGAAGATACAATGTTTTGCTTCTTCATTTTTATCACTTATTTTGAATGATTTAATTTCACCGGATTTTATAACTTCATCATCAATAACGACCATTTCTCCGGGTTGGACATCACGAACATATTCTGCTGATAAAATGTCCAGAGCGCATGTCTCTGATGATAGAATGAATGATCCGTTTAACTTCCCGATACATAGGGGCCGAATTCCGTTTGGATCTCTTGCTCCAATCAATTTTGTATCAGTCAAGATTGTCAGGCTATATGCTCCCGTTATTTGAGTCAAAGCATCACGAATCTGATCAACTTGATTATCAAGTCTACTTCTTGCAATAAGGTGAAGTATCACCTCAGTATCGCTGCTGGTTTGGAATATTGCTCCTTCATTCACTAATTTTTCGCGAATAGCTCTGGAATTTGTTAGATTTCCGTTATGCGAAACAGCAAGATGTCCCATCCTATAATTAACTAAGAAAGGTTGAATATTCTTTGTAGCATGAGCAGAACCGGTCGTTGAATACCGATTATGTCCAATTGCCGAATTACCAGTTAATTGATTAAAAATCTTATCATCTGCAAAAACTTCTGAGACTAATCCCAAACCTTTATAGTGGTTAATATGATTCTTCGAATCGGTTAACTTATCTATCGTTACAATTCCAGCTGCTTCTTGTCCCCTATGTTGAAGTGCATGAAGTCCATAATAAGTATTTACGGCGGCGGAAGGAGAATTAAAAATTCCAAAAACACCGCAATTAGAACGAGGTTTATCGATTTGCAAATTATACTCACTTAAAGATTGGATTGAACAAATGGTCGGAACGGCGGGATTTGAACCCGCGACCCCTTGAACCCCATTCAAGTGCGCTACCGGGCTGCGCTACGTTCCGAGCTTTAGAATTTAGACTGTAAATCTAACAAAAATTGCTTTACTTCTTCAAGGTCATTCTTTAGCGAATTTAGCTCTTCACGTATTTTGGGTTGGGTAGTTGTTTGTTTTATAGGTGAGGTTTCTTCAGTAAAGATAACACCACTTTCTTCTTCAAGAATTTTCTTTGCTCCCTCAATAGTATATTTTTCGTCTCTGAGCAATTTTTTAATTCTTAATATTAAGTTGATATCTTTGTTGGTGTAAATTCTGTTGCCTGCTCTATTTTTACCAGGTTTCAGAATTTCAAATTCAGATTCCCAATAACGAAGAATATATTGCTCTAACCCGGTTATTTTACTTACTTCACTTATTGAGTAGTATAATTTTTTTAATCCGAAGTCTTTCATAATCAACTTTCATTTTATGGTTTAGATAAAATAAGTAATCAACAAAAAAATAGCAAGATTAAAGTTTTATATCAATATTTTGTTTAAGATAAGTCTGTAAGTCGTTATAAAGCAATAAGGTGATAGTTTCCCTTGGAATTATAATTTAGTTGTATCAGACGTTAGTTTTTAAATTGGTGTGAAAGTTTTTCTATCAAGTAAGCTCCAGCAAGATAACTCTTAATCTTAAACCCGGATATGTAACCATCGCATGCAGCGGCAGTTATCATAGTTTTTCTGAAGTCTTCTCTCTGAGATAAATTACTGATATGAACTTCTACTTTAGGTATTTTACAAATACTCAAGGCATCTCGGATAGCAACGGATGTATGCGAATATCCTCCCGGATTAATAATTATGCCATCGAAGTAACTTGCTGCTCCTTGAATTTTATCAATGAGTTCACCTTCATGATTACTTTGAAAAAACTCAAATCTAAATTTGGGAAATTCTTTCTTCAATCCGATTTGAACATCATCTAATGTAAATGAGCCATATTGATCAGCCTCTCGGTTTCCAAGCAAATTCAAGTTCGGACCGTTAAGAACAAGTATATTCATTAGTTAGTATCCATTTCTTCTATGATTTCTCTTAGGCGTGGTGGCATATAAACACTATCGACTCCCAATTCATTTAATGCTGCTGAAAGTGTCATAACTTTTCTTTGTGTTGAGGATAACTTATTGATAACAATTACCTTACTTTCCTTCAAAACACAATATCCACCCTTGAAGTCTCCCCTTTCAAATCTAACTGTTGCACCCATTTGATTTGCGAGAGATCGTAAATCACTTAAAATACTTTCGAATTCTTTTTCCTTTATCTTCATATTCTTTTTCTGAGTGGTTTGAATATAGCAAGAAAGATAATGATAAAATATGAAAATAGAATAATTAAGGGAAATGGTCCTAATACCACAATCCTTTGTTTTAACATTTCTAATAAATAATTTGAATTAATTTCGTTAGAAAATATTTTTTGGATAAGATTTATATCATATTTTAACAACAAATATAATTCGAATGGAGTAGTTACTATAATTAACAACACAATTATGAAAAACCATCCTTCATTTCGAAGATTTATTCTTGCAACTACAAAATAAGCTAGAAGAAAAAGTATAAAACAAATAAATGAAATTACTGAAACCGTGAAAACCGGGAGCATTGTCAAAAAAGCACTTTGAAGTTCCACTCCTTCAAATATTGGCTTAAGGGACATAGTTTCTGCGTCGAAAAACTGATTTATCATCCCAATTTTTACGATATAACTTCCTATAAATACTGTGAAAAACACGCATGTAAGATAAATTATAAGTTTTGAAATTTTTGTTTGATTTTCCATACATTTAATCTTTGTTTAACAAAAAATATTAAAAAAAGATGAATATTGCTTCGATAGATATTGGTTCAAATACAGTCCTCTTATTAATTGCAGAAGTTGATGTTAAGAACAGAACACTCAATTCTATTCTAAACGAATATGAAGCACCTCGATTAGGTAAAGGACTTAAAGATGACGGCTCTATTTCTTTGGAGGCAATTAAAAAACTTGAAACCGTATTACATAAATATAAAATTCTAATTGAACAATATAACTGTACAAAAGTTATTTGTACTGCCACAAATGCTATGCGCGTCGCTCAAAATTCAAGTCAGATTATTATTGATATAAAAGATAATCTTGGAATAGAGATAGATGTTATTGATGGAGATCGTGAAGCAGAACTTACTTTTCTCGGGGCTTCAACTGTGCTTAATGATGTGGATCAAAAAATTGTTGTGGATATTGGCGGTGGAAGCACTGAGGTTATATTTGGTAATAAAGAGAAGATTCTCTACAAAAAAAGTTTTCCAATCGGAGCAGTTAATACTACTGAAAGATTCATACATGGTAATGTGCCAACAGCATCAGAGATAAACTCATTGACTGAATTCGTAAACAACACGTTCAATGAGCTTAACAGACTTGGGACTAGAAATATACCTCTCATTGCGGTAGCGGGTACACCCACTTCTCTATCAGCAGTAAACTTAGGAATTAGTGAATATGATGAAAACTTAGTTGAAGGTTCAGTTTTGACCGACGAGATCATAGAGAAATACATTCAATATTTTTCAGATCATACTGCAGAACAAATTTTATTGAAATATGGAAAATTTTTAAAAGGCCGCGAAGATATTATTTTAGCCGGATCGATAATTCTAAAAACTGTTATGAAACATACTCATAACAAACAAATTCTTGTGAGCGGTAAAGGGATTCGATACGGTTCGATAATCTCTTATATGAATAATTATGAAAGTGGTAAAAAAGGAATATAATACAAAAGTGCTGCCAACAAAACATAAAAAATACATCCCACCGCAATAGAATATAGTTTGTTGTTAGTTTGAGCATGAACACCGGAAATCACAAGAAACAACCCCCAAACGACTAATAGTCCCTCAATAAATAAAAGAATGTAAGCTTCCGTTTCCTTAACAATATATGGTGGTGGATTATATGTAAACCAATACGGACCAAATAATGCATAATGGACAGGTGATAAAATAACAAGTGACATAAGTAATGGTAAAAATGAGTAAATAAGTATAGAGTAATTATCTCTGAATCTGTTTAATAAACTAAATAAACTGTTGATCTTTGTTAGGAGGTAAGAAAATAGAGATAAAACAACAAATGATACACCGATAATCACTAACAGGTTAATAAAAAAGAAATCTGTTTTAACTGAATTAATTTCAGCAAAACTATGCAGTATTACGGAAATAAGAAAAAGTTTAATTCCAACAAGAACATTTAGAAAGATTACAAAATTTTTATGTTCTGCCTCGATGATTTTTTTGAAAGTCTCTTTTGGCGATTCAATGAGAGCAGCAATCGTCTGCCATAAATCAATATTGACAACTCTCGCTCTAAGAAATGCTTTACAGCTAGTGCAGCTGTATTTATAAATTGGATTTTCCGCATTACAATTTGGACAGAGTTGAACATTTTTCATAAACCATCACCTTAAATAAAATTTAATCCCAAGTTGCGGAGTTCTTGTAATTGGGTCCGGAGTTACGTCGAAATCAAATAAATGTGCATCAACATATGCATCAACTAGCTGCAAGAAATAAGTAAGTCCGATATAAATCGCAAATTCATC
>QZJX01000052.1 GCA_003599395.1 Ignavibacteriales bacterium
TAATATCTTCACTTCTCTTCCGAGAATATCATACACTTTTAGAGTTGCGAATTGAGAACCGGGAATTGAGAATTGAATTGTTGTAGTGGGGTTAAATGGATTTGGGTAGTTTTGTAAGAGTGCAAACTCATTAATCAATTCTTGTTCTTGATCAACACCAGTAACAGAATTTCCTATTTTCATATAACTCCAATATGTGTTTTCACTTCCGGAATTTTCTCCCAAGATTGAACAACCTGGTATGGCATCTTTCATGTACATAAATGACCATCCGTAATAATCATAAGATCCATGCGGTGGAAACTGACCATCATAAATAATTAAATCATGTGCTATTGGGAAAACTTCTGATTCCCCCACGTCGCCTATTACAGGTAACGGATAAAAAGGGTAGAATGTAAACCCTCCATCCTCTGATATAGTCATTTTAATATCTGTATAATAACATTCATACTCATCAGTTGAATTTTCATCTCGGAAAACATTCAGGTTATCATCTACGAATTCTGGGGCTTGATAAACCACGGACACAATCAAACCATCCTTCGATACCATTGGTGTTGGATATGCATTTCCAATTCCATTTCCGGGATATAAACCGTTGAGATCTTCTCCTTCTTCATCCGGGTCGGAAACAGCAAGCCATTCATTATTTCTACTGTTCCAATAAATAGCCGGATAAGCATAAGTTGTGTCCTCATTTTCAATATGGATCCCGTAACCATTCATTCCAACATGAACAATACCATTATTATCAAGCACATAGGACGCTTGGGCAAAATTAGTGAACAATGGAAATGTATTTGGTCTATTTACAATTTCATTCTCTAAGTTCTTGCCAATTATCTCTTCGGACCAAGTCTCACCTGAGTTATCGGAAGTATAAAGAATTACTTCATCATTTTCTGTAAACGCCATTGCTGCAAGATACTGACCATTAAATGATCTCTTGATTGGGTTTATCGATGCTGAATTATAAAAACTGATTCCGGTTTGAGTCGAACTTTCAGGATTGGATGTTTGAATCTTGTGCAGGTTGCCATCACTATCTATTAACAAAATTGTTCCATCATCTAAGTAACAAAAATTTGGACCTGATACTGATATACCTAATTCATATTCATAAATAGGGTTATTAAAATCAACTAAATCAAAAAGGGATAAGATCCATATATTATTTCTATTATACATTACTGCGGCTTTGTCTTTCCATGGACCTTGTGTAATATTTTGAATTGATCCGAAACCTGAATTTGATTGAGGGTCATGTAATTGAAAAGTTGTAAAATCACTATTCATCCCAACAAATAGAACTTCATTTCTTGAGGCGTTGCCTGAAACTTGAAATCGCTCCATGTACACACCAACAGCATCAAGTGTATCGTTTTTTCCAAGGTCAAAAAGTGACAGTTGATTTTGCACTCCTCCATTACCTACATAATCATAATCTGTATAGCCAATGATATTATCTTCCGTTGGAATAAAATTAGTTCTTGGAACAACACTTGTATTCTTAATCTTCTCCGGCATTGTTTTAGCTTTTTCTGCTAACTCAATTTTGCTTTGTGCTGATATAAAGATTTGGAATGACAAAATACAAATAAGAAGTATTAACTTTTTCATATTGACCTCCTCAATAACTCTTTCGATTGCTAATTACTGCAATGCTTGATACTAACGCTTAAGAAAAACAATAGTATCAAAACTGCAATTAGTTAGATTTTGACTTTAATGTAAGTATTGGAATTGTAATTAGCAATACTAAAACTAATTAATATGCAAACAAGAAGTGAGCCGGCATATCCGGCTCTGAATGAAATTATTTAAGTAACATTAGTTTCTTAACTGAAGAAAAATTCGCGGATTGTAATCTATACAGATAAACTCCGCTCGGTAAATCAGAGGCATCAAATTCTACTTCGTATGTCCCGGATGATTTGACTTCGTTGACTAGAGTCTTTACTTCCCTTCCGAGAATGTCGTACACGATTAACTTTGTTTGTAGGAGACGAATATATTCGTGCCCTACGTTTGGAATTGTGAATTTAATAGTTGTGGTTGGGTTAAATGGGTTTGGATAGTTTTGTGATAAATAAAATTCAGTCGGAATTTTTTCATCATCTGATTCATCTTTAACACCGGTTGGAGTATCAAATTTATTTTTCAAAACATAATTTAAAAATTCTTGAGCTTGAGTCTCTTCAATATAATACAACGGAAATGTGAGTAAAACAATATTATAATCATTCGATAAATATTCTAAACCAATTGGCTTTCCTTTTAGTGAACCTTTTATGTTTGATGAATCATATTCACTTTGATAAGAGTAGATAATATTGCTTCCTTCAACAGGGAATATTGCTTCGATAGTTTTGATATGTCCGTCGGCTGAGTTAATCTTTTCCGGATCGAGCTCTAAATCTGGATAAACGTTACTTTCACTCTTTGCACCTTTGTTAAGTGCAAGTAATGAGTTCTCTGAGCTAGAAATTTTAAGATAATCATATATAAATGAGCCTTCTTGATATTCATTGATCATGCTCGTAGAGTTAGCAAAAGCTTTTGATGGCTTGTATCCGGTGAACAATAAATTCCCACCATAATCAAGATATTCTTTTATAACATCAATGTATTGATAAGTATTAACATCTGCTGATTTATCAATATGCCAAATTACTGTCTGATGTGCGCCTAAGTGTGCCAAATTAAAATCAACTTCATCCCACACATCCATGTAATCCATTTCATAATTCGATTCCGGAAGCGACAAATAAAAATCACTTAGCTGCTCTAACGAAGGATTACCGGGTGAGCCATCACTACCAAGTGTTTCATTAACAAAAAGAATTCCTTTATCCAATGTAACTGCGCGCGATGTCACGGAGGATGCTTCGATACTGTAGTTTGAATCCGCATCAAACGCATAAACAAAATATTCATACCACATTCCGCTGACAATATCTTCATCTATGAATGAGGTATCTGCTGTATAAAAAGTTAAAGGCGGAAAATAGTCAAATGTTGTTACCGGCACTTTATAAATTCTGTAACCAAGCAAATCAAGCTCGGTATTTGCATCCCAACTAAGTTCTATTGCATTTAATTTTGGTTCGGCTTTCAATGCAGCCGGTGTAAGCGGCAATGAATTCGGAACAGCAGAGATATTTCTTGTGATACTTTCATTTCCGTCTTGATCAACACTACTTACTCCAAAATAATACTGATTACCTTCCTCTAAACCTGATACTATTTGAAACGTTGTATCGGAAGTTGCATAGTAATTCAATTCACTTTCACTATTACCTACATAAATTTTATAGTCAGTTAAGTATGTAGATTCATCTGCCGACCAGCTTAATTGAATAGATGCACCGTCTCCAACATCATAAGCATTTAAGTTATTTACAATCCCGGGTGCTTCAATGCTATAAATTAACATTGCAGAAGAAGCTTTTATAATTTCGGTACAATATTCCATATCGCAATTTGCAATTACATCATTCGATGTATGGTAGTTGGGACTAAAATCATATTCATCGTAATATATTGCCGGGAAACCTTCTTCGTGAAAAGATCGGCTGTCCGTCCATGTATCTCTTCCTCCATCCATTGGAGTTACTACCGTATATTCTTCTACAAGTTGTTTTGCTATATCTTTTAAATATTCATTACCTGTATAATAATTTACGCTAACCATACTTTCATTCAACGGTCTCGGATTATTAGCTATCATATCATTATTTATCATCAATTTTAAATTGATGTCTTGTTCACGATATTTTGCAGCCATATACTCCGAACCGGAATTTCCGGAAAGCATTAATTCCTCAGCAGCAAAGCATACAAATTTAATAGTTGCCGAAGGTTGGTATCCCGCTAATTTTATAGCTCTCGCAGTTTCTAATGCGGAAGCCGTTCCGCTTGCATTATCATCCGCTCCCGGTGCAAATACATGAGGATCGCCGGTTTGATTGAAGGAATCATAATGACCGCCAATTATATAGATATCATTTGGTTTGGTTGTACCGGTGAGAGTTGCAACAACATTATACTGCATTACAGGAACATTATCATTCCATCTGGTTGATACTAAAAAAGAATCAAGCTCAACTTGTTCATATCCCATACCGGTAAACTGATCTTTCAACCAATTTGCAATTTCTTTTCTGTTCTCGTTGTACTGAAAACGCGAACCATAATTTTCAAGTGATTGAACGAAGTAAGTAACGCTGTCAACGTTCATATAGCTGTGAACTTGTGAAATTTTATCACTTAAGGATTGTGTAAAGAGAGTACTCGCAAAAATATTTACGAGTACAAGAAATGGAATATATTTTTTCATATTCCCCCCTATTTCAGATGCATTAATTTTTTAACTGCCGAAAATTCTCCCGCTTGTATTGAATAAAAATATATGCCACTTGCAAGATCCGCTGCGTTAAATTCTACTTCATATGTACCGGGTGATTGTACTCTATTTACAAGTAACGCAACTTCTCTACCTAGTATGTCATATACTTTCAGTGTCACTTTCTCGATACTCGCTACTTGATACTTTATTCTAGTTACTGGATTAAACGGATTTGGGTAGTTTTGTGATAAATAAAATTCAGACGGCATATTTTCTTCATCAGTTTCTACATCAGTGGTTAAACCAAATTTTTCAGTTAGAACATAGTTAAAGAAATTTGATACGCTTTGTTCGTCAATGTAGAAAAGTGGAAAACTCAATATTACAGTTGAGAAATCTTCTCCGTAGTAAGCCGTTCCAACCGTCTGACCGCCCAATGAACCTTGCGCTACAGTTGGAGCAAAATCAGTTTGATAACCATAAATTCCAGTTTCAGAGTCAACCAAAGCGAATGTTTCAATTCCGTTTATGTGACCATCACTACCGGTTCCAATTTTATCTGAGTCTAAAAATAGATTAGGATATGATTCAACTTGACTTCCACCACCACTAAATTTTGCAAGCAAACTGTAATTCACCCCGTCTATTTTGAAATAGTCATAAAGAAACTCACCCGGTGAGAAAGTCTTGGTCAAACTTGTTACATTCGCAAATGTCTTGGAAGGTCTATAACCCGAGTAAATAATTTTGCCGCCAAAATCCAAATACTTTTGAATTTCCGGAACGAATGACGAAGACGATTGATCTGTTTTATCATCACCATACCAAATAATTACATTGTAAGCACCAAGATCAGATAAATCAATTTTTGTTTTGGTTTTCAAATCAAATTCGGAATGAATGAAAGAACTGATTGCATTTTTATAAAATTCATCGACTTCTTCATCTGTCGGAGAGAACAAAGAACCGTCTCCGTCAGCAGTCTCATCCACTAACAAAATGCCTTGATCTAATGTTACTCCTCGAGAAATTATTTCTTCCGTGTTTTGACTCTCATTCAACTCATTATCTACCGCTCTTACAAAATATTTATAATAAACTCCGCTTAATAAATTATCATCTAAAAATGAAATCGATTGAATGATTTCTTCATTTAGTTTAGCAAAATCATCTGATTCTTCAGTAGCTCGATAAATATTGTAACCGATTATATCGAGTTCTTCATTTTCAATCCAATTCAATTCAACTGAATGCCATCGTGGTTCTACAGTAAATTCTTTCGGTGACATAGGAAATGAATTCGGAATTTTCGTCCGTTCAACTATAAATGATTCATAACCTTCGGCATCAAGAGCAGAAACACCGATATGATAAAGCACTCCCTCAGTTAGTCCTGTAACTTTATAAGATGTATTGTTTGTCTGGAATTCTGAATCGTAATTTCCTTCAGAAGTCCCGACATAAATTTTATAACCGATAACATCGGGATCGGTATTTGCATTCCAATTTAACACCAGAGTAGAACCATCACCCGAATCTGCGATAACAAAGTTATCAACTAAAGAAGGTGCGACCGAAGCCGAAATTAAAGTTGCAACCGAAGCTTTAATAACTTCTGTGCAAAAAGGCATACTGTAATGATGAATCAAATCTTCGGATGTATGATAATAACTGCTGAAATCACTTTCCTCAAAATAGACCGCGTTGAAACCATTTGACCAAAATGCATAACTATCGGACCCGGAACTATTTGATTGTCCAAGCTGAGAATTAATACCGGTAAATTTCCCTACACTTTGTAATGCAATCTGCGCAAATGCTTCAGAACCACTATAGTGATTAATATCTACAACACTCGACTCTAATGATCTTCTTGTACTGCTTATCATATCATGGTTTATCATTAACTTAATATCAATTCCGGAATTAGCAGCTTTTTCAGCATAGTCGAATGCACCATAAAGCCCAAGTTCTTCCGCGGCAAAAGTCACAAATTTAATGTTCACTTCTGAAGGAAAACTATTTTCCATTAAAACTCTTGCACTTTCTAAAGCTGCGGTTGTTCCGCTCGCATTATCATCGGCTCCCGGTGCCGGTGTAGATGTATTACTTAGACTTTGCTGAGTTATTGAATCATGATGACCACCAACGACAATCACTTTATCTGTCGGAACCGAAGCCGGATATGTTGCAACAACATTGTATTGTCTATAACTGCCAACCATAAATGAATCCAACACTACATCATTATATCCCATAGATTCAAACTTATCTTTTATCCAAAGTGCTACTTCTTTTCTGTTCGGATGACGAAGAAAACGTGTGCCGAAATCCTGTAATCCTTGGATATAATTTCTAACACTTGCCGTATCTACATCGGTTGTGATTGATGTTATAAGTGAATCAAGTTTGTTTGACTGGACGGTATTATATATCGTTTTTATGTTTTTGAATGTACGCTTAATCTCGGTTAAAGGAATTTTTTTGAGTTTCTCATTTTCAATATTCTCTTTCGTTTCAGAATGAATAATAACCTTATCGAAGAGTTTTACAATTTCATTATTCCCAAAATTTATTTGCGATACTTTTTGATTTTTTTTCCCGGTAATTAGATAAAGTTTATTCAAATCGATAGACCTGCTTAATTGCTTTTCAAAAATTGAGAGGGATTTTAAATATGCTAATTTATCATCAGTTACATATGTGATAAGTGAATTCTCATTTAGATCAATCACCGGCAGATTCATTTGCTCAAGCGAATTTAATTTTGATTGATCACTTAAGTCAACGGAAATAATCTTTACAATATTTTCCTGTGCAAAAAGTGAAGTAAAAACAAAAAGCATAATTATGAGATACAAAGGTATTTTTTTGAACATGACGACTTCCTATATTTTCTAAATTTGTAAGGTGTGCAATATACAGCCAACCTTTCTACATTTCAATACCAAAAAGTCTTATTTATTGATATAAAAAGAGCCGCAAATTGCGGCTCTCATAAAATATCCTTCGTAGAGATTTGATTAATCAAATCTCTACGAAAATTACTTGATCAACATAATTTTTTTAGTTGAAGTAAAATTTTGTGATGCCATTCTCACAAAATAAATTCCACTTGATAAATTGTTAGCATTGAAGACAACTTCATGTGTTCCGGAATTCAAATTATCGTTTACTACAGTTGTCACTTCCCTTCCAATGATATCATAAACTTTTACAGTAACTATTCCTGCTTGAGGAATAGCAAATTTAATCTGCGTACTCGGGTTAAACGGGTTTGGATAGTTTTGGTAAAGCTGATATTCTTTCACAAGAATTTCGTTTTCATCTTCAACATTAGTTGTACCTTCACCTTTTATAATCAATCCCCATTCGAGCCAGTTGCCAACTATTGAATTCATGCCTTTGTCATAAACTCTCAATCTCCAATCGCCTAAAGTTGATGTGCCATAAAGTTGAGTTAAGTCAGCATCTACCGGAGCAAAACTTCCCTTCGCCGAGTCTAAGTCAATTAACAAAGTTTCGCCGAAGTTAAAATAAGCTTCTTGATCAAATATTATTGAAGGTGAACCGGCATTTTCATTTTCTGTTTCAAACCAATCCCTATTAACTAAATCATATTCATTACCTAGCGGATCATAAAGTCTAATATGCAAATCGCTAAACTTTGGGTGATCGGATTTAAAGTAAACATTTATATCTTCAATATTTATTTCGTCAGTGATACTCAACGTATCATTTGTTGATGCAAGTATATGTTCGCGAATTTCAATATTTGGTTTATTGCTGTAGTAAAAACCATTTGTAACATCAATTCTAAAAAAATTATTTTCCGGCAGAATTGTTTTGTTATTGTTTGATGAATTATCGACTGCCGTAATTTTGTAATCAACCAAATCACCTGTTGACAAATCATCCGGAACAAATTGTAAAAGAGAGACATAATAATTATTACCTAAAGAAATCATTTCTTCTTTTACCCACTCATCTTCATTCAATCTATATTCGATGTAAACAGAATCAAGCCCGATGTTATCTGACACATTCGCATAAACATACAGCGGGAAATTATATTTCGGAGTTCCGTTCAATGAATTATGAACAATTTGAGGGAACTGATTATCAGCACCGATATAAAATGAAAAAGTTGAATCGGGTGCGGATTCCGGTAAGTGTACTTTTTGATCAAGTTGATCGGCAATTCTAAAATAATAATCAATTTGAACATCATCCCCTGGATTTAATAAAATTGCAGAATACTCATTTAAATTTCCTGTGGGTAATAATTGCATTGATTCAAAGCCGATGTTGTTTATTTGATAGAAAACTTTTAATGAATCAACATAAGCTAAGTTTTGAGGTGTTTCCAAATTAACTATGAATTCTATATCACCCGAATTCTCAGTATCTAGAAATGGCGTATGCTGAATTACTGCTGTTTGAAAAGCATCTAAAGAATACGAATATGCGAAGCTTGAACCCGTCGTCGATGTAACAACCGGGATTATAATCAACTGATCAATCTCTGAAAGTTTTGGCTGTACAAATAAATCAAACTGTGTGTTGTTATTTAACTCATAAAATTCTGTCTCTGCAGTTTGGTCAGTATAAATTTTTATAACAGCAAGCTGATTATTTCCTGATGGTGTATCCATTAGTAATTGCAAATACTGATTCTGATTTTGACTATTGTAAACAATAAAACTTCCTGATAACGCACCTCTCGTACATCCAGAGTTTTCGGCAGGAAGAGATAAAATATTCGAACATAAAGACGGATTCGGATAACTTTCTGCTTCACCGAAACCGGGTAAGTTTGGATTGTATCTGTTTCCTGTATTATATAACCAAGTATAGTATTCTAAAAATGCTTCGTCAAAAAAGGCACCGTAATTTTGAAGCATATTACCCACACTGCTGTAAACAGATTCGTTAAACTGTTCACGTCTTTCCCAAATTTCTCTATTGGTATCATCGCCATATTTTTCTGTAAAGAAATGGAAATAAAGATTATCTTCATAACCATCGCCTTGGGCAAGTCCTCTGCCCGGTGAAGTAATTTGAGATGAGCCTAAATAATTATAATAATCGTTCGTCTGATCGAAACCTATATCTTCCGACCAAGTTGCATCGGCTTCAATGAACCAACCGGGTTCTCCCCAATTATTATAAATGAATTGTATAGCATGTTTAAATTCATGAACAGCAGTTACTTTTGCCGCACCTAAAACATTTCCGTCGGGATCACTATTTGGCGGAAATCCATTATAATTGTTGTGCATTACAATTTCAGTTCCGGCTGATGTGTTTGTCCAAGTTGTGTAACCATAATAAGGCATATCCTCAAAACTAATTTGATAATATTCCCCGGGATTCAGTGGAATGGGTTTGAATCCTAGTGTATCAATTAAAACTTTCCATGAATGATCAAAATAGTTTGCCACAAATTCAACATAATCGGGAATTCCGTTATTATCTAAATCTTCTGCCGGTACACGGTGCGTACCTGATGTTGAATATGTCAATTCAAACTTGCCATAAGGTGAAATGTATGTTTCTGCAGTAACACTATTATTTTTCTTTCTAACGGCAGGTGTTATCATTTCAGTTATGATATCTACTGTTTCATTGGAGAGTTTATCTAAATTATTTCTAAACTCGGCAATTAAATGAGTTGCACATTTTTGCGGAGATGAACTTGTAGTAAAAAATTTATCATCCAGTTTTGATTGATTAAAACCGGAGTAAAATTTTTGAAGTAATGCTTGCTCATAATTTATTTGTCCGGATTGAAATGCATCTTCAATCTTTTTAATAGTTTCATTTTCATGAGCAACTGTTGTTAGGATAAATAATAGTCCGATGAAGAGATAATGGAATCTTTTCATAAATGTTCCTTGTAATTTTAGGATATTAGGTAATAATTGATCGGCAATATTAAGTTTAATTGGTGAGATTAACAAGATGAGGGAAATCCTAATATCGAAGCACTAATTTCTAAACGAATTATAAAAGATAAATTCGAATGTTAGAAACAAATTAATGCAAGTTAGAGCTAGGCGATTGGGATCAACTTTCACTACCGATTAACAACCGCAGACGTATTGTCTGCGGTTACTTTTTAATCTCATTGCTCAAATTTTGTGACTAGATACTTGAATCTATTTAAGGAGTAAAAGTTTCTTTGAATCCGTAAAATCACCAGCAGTAATTCTATAAATATAAGTTCCGCTTGCAAGATCGCTTCCGTCAAAAGTTAACTCATAATTACCTGCTTGGAGGTGTTTTTGAGTAAGTACTTTTATTTCTCTGCCAAGCATATCGTATATTTTTATTGTTACATAGCTTGCTTGAGGAAGCTGGTATTTTATTTTAGTTGACGGATTAAATGGGTTTGGATAGTTTTGCTCCAATCTAAACTCTTTAGGAAGTTCGTTTTCTTCTACCGAACTTGGTTCATCTCTTATAGCTATCAGACTTTTTTTATGGTCTTGAAATGATGAACTTTGATGTGTGCCTATGTACAGTGTACCATCAGAACCGATTGCCGGTGAATTATCGAATTCATTCCCATCAAGAGGAATCTTCCACATAAGTTCCCCTTGATTATTCAAGGCCCAAAAGTAAACACCACCTGTTGAACCGAAGTAAATATTACCTTCGTCATCGGAGACTAAACCATGATCAGGACGATAGTCTCCCATATAACCCTCATGTTCAATTATGTATATCCAATTTTCCTCACCCACTTTGTTCAAAGATATAATTTCATGAAAGTTTACGCCATTTTCTTTTTTAATTGCTGGGAATACAATATCTCCACTTTTCGTTATTGAAGCAGCAGAATATTGACCAAATCCTGAAATTACATTATACTTCCAGTTTAATTGTCCATTTGATGAATATGACAATAGATACTGAACATTGGCTTGAACACTATCAGTTCCGAAAAAATATACATTCCCTTCATTATCTATTGCGGGATGTTCATAGTTGGGGCTTAGGCTATTTACCTTCCAAAGAACATTCCCTTCTAAATCTGTACAATAAAAATCAGATGGTTCGTCTGGACGAAAAAGTTTGCCTGTACTGAAATATATTTGTTCTCCGTCAGGTGAAAAAGAAATCCTTCCAAATAATTCAGTAAAGTTGTTATTAATAAGTTTTATTTCTCCATCGGGACTTACCACTTTTAAATTGCCTGCACTTATGTATAAATCACCACCTTTATGAATAGCCATCTGAAATCTGTGGGTATCTGCAACTTCTGTTTTCCATTTTAAATTACCCCAATAGTCTAAGGCATATAACATTCCAGTATCAGAACCAAAGTAGATCGTACTGTCTTTTGCTGCAATTGGAGCATTTTCATTTGCCCACCAGTACTCATTGTTATATCTCCAGAATTCTGTGCCATCAGAATTATATGCATATAAAAAATTACCGGGGGATTGTGTA
>QZJX01000062.1 GCA_003599395.1 Ignavibacteriales bacterium
ATCAACTTCTTTTATAAATACATCACCGCGAACGACAAATGCCATCAATTTTCCGTTTGGTGAAACCGCGTATTCACTTGCGCCTGAAGTTTCTGATTTGTATTCAACAGGGTCGAATCTGTAATCTGCAGAAATGTTCACATTAACTTTTTGCGGAGTTCCGCCGTTTGCTTTCATTACATAAAGATCAGATTGACGGGAGAAAGTTACGGTTGATCCGTCACGGCTTACAGATAAATATCTCAATCCATCTTCTTTAAAATTTGTAAGCTGTTCATTGCTTCCAACAGCTTTTCCGTTATCGTCGATTTTTAATCTGTGTACATTATAAATTCCGCTTTGTGCACTGATGTAATAAATTGTTCTTGCATCGCCCCATTGCGGCATCCAATCATGACCTTCAAAATCGGTGAGTTTATTGTGTGTGTTATTCTTAGTATCGTAAACCCAAACATTATAATTTGCCGAACCTGTGTAAGCTTCGCGTGTCGGTCTGTATCCTCTTACATAAGCAATGTATCTTGAATCGGGACTCATAGCAGCCATATCACCAACTGCATTAAGAATTCTTCTTTCCGTTCCGCCGTTTGCTGAAATTGCCTGGATTTCGTTATTCCATTCGATTTGTTTGAATTCTCTGTTGGTTGTAAAAATTAAATCGTTTGACGAAGTCCAATCCGATAATACATCTGAGATGGAATGATATGTAAGTCGTTTGGAAGTTCCGCCGGTAGATGGAATTACAAAAATATCATTGTTACCATAACGATCACTCGAAAAAGCGATCATAGAATTATCGGGACTCCATTTCGGATTCCCTTCGTATGCTTCGTGAATTGTTAATCTTACTGCATTGTTTCCATCGGCATCCGATACCCAAATATCACCTTGATATGAAAAAGCAATTTTTGATCCGTCCGAGTTTAATGAAGGATTAAAAACGAAAGGTGACTCTTGTGCAAACAGAAATGAAGTAAAAACTACGATTGAAATTATAAGTTTCAGCTTCTGCATGATCTCCCCAATTTGTTTGAATGGTTTTATTTATGTGAGATTTTGAATCTTGAAAGATAATAAATCTTATAAGATTACAGTGCCTTTTTAGACGAGATTGCGGTGGAAAAGTTATTATTGCAAGTAAAATAAAAAATGATCATTCTGTAATCCTAAATTTTAATCTCTTAGATATCGGACTAAATCCAAAACAACTTCTAAGCATATACTTAGAAGTTCTAAACCGGGGTATTTTTTGCGCACAGTGGAGCTTATCCTTAAAACTTATTTAGATATTTGAATTTATTTGCAGCATCCCTAATGCTTAGTATTAAATAGTAATTTCCCATCTCCCCTCAAATTTAAGAAAGTAAAGATTGCAAAGATTTAGCTTGCTTCTTTAAATTAAAATTATATTTTAGAATGAGATTCATTCCTCTTTAATAACAAAAAACTTTCGGTGTGTGTAATGTTTAATTATTATTTTTATACTACAGGATTTACTTAACATAAAATTTGGGAATAAATGTATTAGTCAAAAGGGATTAGGTCGATGAAAAAACACTTAATTATTTCTTTAACATTTGGTTTAAGTATGTATGCTCAAATATTTACCGGACTTGCTCCGCTAAAAGTAGGTAATAGCTGGACGTATGTTGAAAACTATTTTGGGAATAATCCCGAATATGAAAAGCATACTGTTGTTGATAGTAATGTCCAAATCGGAGATCAATTATACTATAAGGTGGAATCAAAACACGATTTCGGTAGTGGGACCAGATATTATGCGGTTGTAGATAGTTATTATGTAAAGCACGATACACATTACGATAATTCGAATTTCAGATATTTCCCAGTAAGTCCGACTATAGGCGAATGGAATCAATTCTACTATGCTGGTTCAGATAGCGGTGCGCTTAGAAGTGAAATTGCTGACTTATTCGAATCCAAGGTGTTTGGAATAGATGTCATAGTGTATAGTGTAATTCGAGAACTTGGTCTAGCCGGAAGTGGTGAATACTGGACACAAGAATTTGGAAGGCTTTACTATATGGGTGAGTTTGTTGAATATACACTTACTGGATGTATTGTTGACGGCGTTGAGTATGGGGATACCACATTAGTATCAGTAGAATATGATAAATCTCTTCCTAAGGAAATTGTCCTTAGTCAAAATTATCCTAATCCATTTAATCCAACAACAACAATAGAATACTATTTACCAACATCCTCAAAAGTAAGGTTGGTAATTTATAATTCACTTGGTCAAGAAGTAGAAACCTTGGTATCGGAATTCCAAACTTCGGGAGAGCATAGAGTTCAATTCAATGCAAGAGGTTATTCAACAGGAGTTTATTTTTACAGCCTGATTACAGAAAGTAATCTTTTAACAAAAAAAATGTTGCTTATAAAATAATTTAAATAATAATCTATCTTTCCAGAAAGAGAGAGTGCCTTAAATAATCAGACATTAATATCGTAATAAAGTTGGGGAAAGTTATGAAAAGAAATCTAATTAATCATTTAATTATAATATGTTTTTTATTGACATTATCCATCGCTCAAACTAAAGATCCATTCGTTTGTAGTATGACATCATTATCCACTAGTGGACAATGGAAGCCTGCAAAAACACCAGTTGGAAGTTACTTTAGAGTACTTATTGCTTTTGCACAATTTGAATCAGATACAAAAGCGGATTCAAGTTGGCCATTAAATTCTCTTCCATTATGGGCAAATGATTTTATAGATGATACAGTAAAAGATAATTATACGAACCAAACAATTTCAGATTATTTTGATGTTGCATCAATGGGTAATCTTAATTTTATAGGTGATGTATATCAAGATACAATCATAATTCAGCAAGATTTATCATATGGCGCAGCGAGTGAAATTGTGCTTGAGGAATTAAATGATAGCATACGAGATTTTTCTAGATATGATAACTGGAAGTATGAAAACGGTGAGTTTGTCTTTGAAGAAGACAGCGCAGATGGATATATAGATATGATAATTATTATTTATAGGAATGAACAAGATAGTCTTAATTTACCAGGCGGGATAGCCGTCCTTGGCTTGAGTGCAGAATTTTCCACTTACGATGGATTTATCATTGACTCAGGACAGTTTTTCCAATTTGGCAACTATGAATTTGGAGGACTTTGTGCCAGTACAGGATTGGGTGGAAAGTTTTTCAATATCTCCATCATCGCTCATGAATACAGTCATTACTTGTTTGGTGAGGGGCACTTAAATTTTGGAGGCTTGATGCCAGGCGGATTATTAAATCCAGGAGCGGGTTCTACAAGTACTTTTATGATGAACGCCTGGGAACGAGAATGGCTTGGCTATATAAACTACACAGTCCCCACTTCTGACGGTGAACAAATTACAATTGGAGATTTTGTTACAACGGGAGATGCAATAAAAATTCCAATACCATTTAATGACACTTCTTCTTCAACCTTCTATATTATCGAAAATCATCAAAGGATTAGTGATTATGATCAGATTATGCGTGGAGGAGAATTAGAAGGTCATTACAATTTTTCAACAACTTTAGGTAGCGGAATATATATTTGGAAAATAACCAATGGAAATGATTGGTACCCGACAGTTGATATTAAATCGGCAGATGGTTCTTGGCAATGGTCATATGTCGATGATTTTGAGGCTGGATCAGGTTGGTATGCCGGTAGTACCTGCTGTGAAGGATTATTACCAATGACTGAACGAAGCTCAATCCATCGAGATGATGGCTTAAGTGATAGACATCCCAGACATACTTTCTGGAATAATCATTGGGCTCAGAAATGGGTTGATATTAACCCCTCAACCAAAGAATGGGAAATTACAAGAAATGTTTTTGGTGACAAATACGATGCATTCAACAAAGATTATAATGAATTGTTTACACCTTGGAGTAATCCCAGCAGTTATGCAAACGGAGCAACAAATATTTCAGTAGAATTAATTAGTCAAGATCAATACGGAAACATAACACTAAAAGTATACTCAACAGAAGCCTCAGCAGAAGCACTTCCTCCCTCCAAACCACAAGGTTTGAGTGTAGTTAATTCAGCAAAGGATACAGCTTTCTCTGTAGAATTGTTTCCTGGTTCTGGTATTTACAGGGAATACTTTTATTCACTAACAAAATCGAATTTAACTTGGTTTGGCAACGATGAACCAGATATTGATTATTATAAAATTTACCAGTGTATTACTACTTCAATTGAACCTTCAAAACAAAATTATACTCTTTTAGATACAACCAGTGATACGTCAATAACAATAACAAACCAAGATATTGACGGAGATTGTAAGAGAACTTATTATAGAATTATCGCGGTAGATGATGACGGATTGGAATCGGTATATTCTGAATCTTCGTGGGACTGGGCAAGACCGGAACGCCCAACAATCACTTTATCTAGATATCAAGGACATCCAAAACTTTCATGGACTGCCTCATGCGACAGTTCTATGCAATTTATTGTAGAAAGAGATGGAAGAAACGGAGGCGGCGATACCACAGTTACGGTATATGGAAGTTATTGGATTGATACTAGTATAGATTGGCCGACAACACATTATGCAAATGAAAAGACCTATTATTACCAAGTACAGAAGAAGAGAACAAATGAATTAAAATCAAAATACTCAAATAAAGTAGATGCATGGGAGCAAGGCGGGAATGTTCAAACAAAAACTGGCTCCGAGAGAGAAGATATCCCGGCAATATTCGCATTATCTCAAAACTATCCCAATCCCTTTAATCCAACAACAAAGATAAAATACCAACTGCCGCAAGCAAGCCACGTAACAATAAACCTCTACGATATGCTTGGTAGAGAAGTAAAAGAATTTATTAACGATATGCAGGAAGCCGGATTTTATGAACTAAATTTTGACGGAAGCGATCTTTCAAGCGGAACGTATATTTACAGAATAACAGCGGGTGATTTTGTAGATTCAAAGAAACTATTGTTAATAAAGTAAAAAATGCAAAGGCATCTCTTCTGAGATGCCGGTTTTTTTATTATTTAAGTCCCTCCAACAAATCATTTATCGGCGGATCAAATTTTTCTTGAAATAATTCGAATACGGATTCTTTTTTGAGCAATCCTTTTATATTGGATTGTTCAATGACGGATTTATATGATTCATAACAATCGAGTGCATCGTGCAAAGCCTTCATATCTTGCTCATCAACCGTAACGATGCAGTCAATCTCTTCATCTTTTGAGAAGTTTAATTTAAAGTGCGGACTTTCTTTAGAAGTCTGTTCGTCAACCGTTACCATCGCAAATCTTTTAGGGTAACCGACAGATTCTTTCAATCTGCAGAAAACATTTTTTACAACCGCATGAGAAACTAAGTGATCATGAAATCCGCTGATACCGTGAACAGCGTATGTCGCGACAACATCCGGTTTTAATTTGTGAATATGTTCTTCGACAACTTTTTCAATTTCGCGAGGATCCATTTCTTTTAATCCGCTGTCGGGTAAATTCAAAACCGTCATGCCTGTAAGTTTCAGAGTTTTTTCAACACAGAGCATTTCTTTGTAACGGACTTCTCCCATTTCTTCAATTGAAAGATTGAGATCAAAACGTTTTTTTGTTGCACCGCCTTTTGTTAATGTGAGAAGATAAACTTCATGACCTTCTCTAATTTGTTTGTGCATTACATGTGCCGGTCCGAATGATTCATCATCCGGGTGTGGATATATGTATAATATTTTCATTGAGTCTCCTGTTATTACGGTTTATATAAAAGAAAAACCAAGGCAACCACCCCCGCCTGCGTCGGGCAAGCCCGCCTTCGGCGACCCCTCCTTTTCAAGGAGGGGATTTTTTAAAAATGTATTTTTAATTTAAGTGAAAATGAGGATCCATAATAAAAAATATTTGAAAGAAAACCGAAAGCAACTAAGAAATAATTCTACCGAGGCTGAAATTTTATTATGGTTGGAATTAAAACAGAGCAAGTTGGATGGCAGAAAATTCAGAAGACAGCATAGTATCGGGAACTATATTGTTGATTTTTATTGTCCTTTGGAAAAATTATCAGTTGAATTAGATGGTGAAATTCATTTTCAAGAAGAACAAATTAAATATGATAAGAGTAGAGATGCTTATATAAATTCACTAGGAATAAAAGTAATCAGATTTGAAAACCAAGATGTAATTTACGGAATTGAAGAAGTTTTAAAACAGATATCAAAAAATTTTAAGAAATCCAAATAATCAAAAGCACACTGTTCCCCTCCTTGCGAAGGAGGGGAAGAAGGGGTGGTCACTTTCGATACTTTGAAATAAACTCCTCAACTTCCGGTAGCCCGCCTTGATAAATTAAATAACCGTTACTCGGTTCGCGTTCGGTAGTTTCGCCGTTGATTGGAGTGAGCATAATTTCTTTAACTTTTTCAAGATCATTTGTTTGTCCGAGCGCCCAGCCAAGTTTTACATAAGCAACTTCGGGAAGCATATTAGCACAAGGAACAACACCGAGATCAAGCATTTCTCGACCAGTTTCATAAACATACATTTGTACATATCCCCAAAGTGTTTGTACCGTCATGTAAACAGCAACGCCTTTTTCCTGTGCACGTTTTAATGCGGGATAAACCGGTTTGTTAACATGACCAAGTCCCGTTCCGGCAATTACAATTCCTTTATAACCGTTATCAATCATCGAATCAATTATATCCGGCTTCATATTTGGATAGTAATATACAATGCCGACTTTCTCTTCAAAGACGGGATTAACGATTACGTTTTTATCATTTCTTCTTTTCTTATAATCTTTTCTCAAAGGTGTAATTTCATCTCGACTCACTTTCGCAATCGGGATATCTCCAATTGTTCTAAAAGTTGATCGATAGGATGAGTGCATTTTTCTAACACGTGTTCCTCGATGAAGCAATCCGTAAATATCGGAAGTCGGACCAAACATACAAACCATGACTTCAGCAATATCACTTTCGGCCGCGGTTTTAACTGCATGAATTAAATTTAGTGCTGCATCCGATGAGGGACGATCACTTGATCTTTGCGAACCAACCATTACTATCGGCACGGGAGAATTCTGAACCATAAAAGATAGAATTGCGGCAGTGTGATGCATTACGTCTGTGCCATGTCCGATTACAATTCCGTCAACACCCTTCTCTATTTCGGCGCCGATTGCTTTAGCTGTTCCAATCCATTGTTCGGGTCCCATATTTTCACTGAATACACCGTAAAGTTTTTCTGTTTCTAAGTTACAATAATCTGCAAGTTCAGGAACCGAGCCGTAAAGTTCACCCGGCGAAAATGCCGGAATTACCGCACCGGTTCTGTAATCTAATCTACTTGCAATTGTACCGCCGGTTCCAAAAAGTTTTACTCTAGGTTTTCCTTCATCATAAGGAAATTCTTTTTCGGGAATTTTATAATGCGCTTCTTTTCTTCCGATAATTTTTATCTCTGTGATATTCTCAACAGCAACGCCGATGTTATAACCGATTGGCATTTTAATTACTATATGTTCATCGTCTGCGGTTTCGGAACGAGGAAGAATTATTCCTTTATACTTTCCCTTTTCTGTCTGGATTACTACATCGCTCCAAACAAATGCATTAAAATTTTTTAATGTTGATAATGCTTTACCGCGGTAACCTTTGAAATCTGATATGCTCATTTTTACTCAAATTATGTTAGAAGGTGAATGGAACGCAGATGCCGCCGAAAAAAGATTCACTCATATTAAATCTGTGAAAATCTTTTTCTTCCCCGTGTTCAGTGTTCCAAAGTTTTTATTTTCTCCGAGACTAATTTGCCATCAATGCTCATCTTAACTTCTTCCATAACTAAACCCATCAATACTTTAATTCTTCTATCTTCGGAAGAGAAATTTATTTTCTTTAATTCTTTTTTCTTAAGTGAAATGATACTTATTAGTTCGTCTTCAAGAATTGGTCTGGGAAGAAGCTCGGGATAAAATTTCCCATGTTGTAATGATTTTTTAAGAGCAATGAACATTCCCCATCTTGATAATAAACCGGATTTATAATTCAACAAAATTTCGGTCAACATTTCAACTGTAATTAATTCTGGATTAAAACCTAGTTTTTTCAATCGTTTTGGATACTGAATTAAAGCAACAGCAACGGTCGTAGGATTTAGTTTCCATTCGTTAATTGCCTGTTTAAAAAGATTAGCAAATTTTGAGATGGATAATTCTCTGATCGTATCTTTCGGAATTCCAAGTTCTTTATACCATTTTTCTCTTTCCCAGAATTGCTCGGGTAGGTCTTGGCTTAGTTTGTTTAATCTTGCCTTTGTAATTTTTTGTGGCGGTAAATCTGTATCGGGATACATTCTATCAGCGCCCGGTAAAATTCTTTCGAAGCCGTTTGTTCCGTCACTTAACGCTTGTCTTGTTTCGGATGGAATTCCGATTGCGGCTTCTTTGGCGCGGATAATAATTTCTTTGCAAGCTGTACTCGTATCTCTTTCGTCACCCCAAACCAATACAATCGTATCATCGTTAGAAGCTCCAACATGCTTTTTGATCTTTTGCCATTCGGCGGAGGTAATAGTATCACCCTTGCTGTCTGAATGAATAATATTTGGAATTGTTGTCAGACATGCGATAACTCTAACTCGATCTGAAATTTCTCGAGAAAAATATGTATCCGTTTGAGTTTGCCAATGTAATAAATCTTTATATCCGCGAAGTACGACACATTTTATTTTATAACTCTTTTCAATTGCTTCTTGAAGAGGTAAATAGTGGGATGATTTAATTATGCCGGTAATATCTTCGGTTTTTGATTCGAATGTACTTTCGGTAATTCCTCTTTTATGTAGTTCCTCTCGCAATCGAAGTAAATTCCACTGTCTCATTGCTTCATTATATGTAAGAAGTGGTATCATCGGAATTCTTGGAACACCTTTTATTTCGATTCTTGTGCCACCGTCTACGCTAACATTTACATCCTGTCTTGCCGCACCAATTCCTCTTCTAACATTTCCAGTGCTTCTAACGAGAGCACTGCAAAGTTCGTTTACTTCTGCAACTTCTTGAGGCGTTCTCATATCCGGACCAGTAACTGTTTCAATTAACGGCATACCAAGTCTATCCGTTAAATATGTTCTGTAGTGTCCTACATCGCTTACTTCTCTGCATGAATCTTCTTCGATGGACATTTGCACGATTTCAATCTTTCTATTTTTATATGGAATCCAGCCGTCTAAAGCAAAAATTGCAGTTCGTTGAAATCCCGTTGGAATGCTGCCGTCTAAGTATTGTTTGCGTGCAATGTGAAGTTCGTCCACAATATTGCAGTTATATAGCATCCCGACTTGAATAGCTATGTCTAATGCTTGATCATTAATTAAGAACGGAGGGGTATCATCCATTTCATAAGTGCAGACTGTTTCTCTTTTAATACGATAGATAATCTCTTTCTTAGTTTTGAATTCCATCAACGCGGTACCGTCATATTCACCAAGTTCGGAAAGGGTTGGGCGCATGTGACGTAAAATTTCCGCATCGTACTCTTCACTGTATTTTCCGGCGGGACATCGGCAGAAAAGTTTTTTTTCTGTTAATAATTGTTGATGAATTTCTAATCCCGATTTAAAACCAACGGTTGCATAATCTTCGGGTGTCATTTCTTCGAAGGGTTTGAATATGAAGGATTTCATTAATTGTCCTAATGTGTCAATAAAAGATAATGAAGTATGATAACTTACTCAGGTAAGATAAAATTAGCAAGAATTTGGAGAAGATTAACTACAACAAATTACTAGCAAGTTCAGCGAGTTCGGAACGTTCACCTTTTTCCAGATTAATATGCGCGTAAAGCTTTTGTCCCTTAAAATGATCTATCAAATAGGATAATCCGTTTGAAAGTGTATCGAGATAAGGATGATCTATTTGGTAAATATCACCGGTTAATACAATTTTTGCACCTTCTCCTGCACGAGTAATAATTGTTTTTATTTCATGCGGAGTTAAGTTTTGTGCTTCATCTACTATAAAATAAATACGCTGTAAACTTCTTCCACGGATATAACTTAACGGTTCAACAACTAGTTTTTCTTCTTTAATCATCGTAGTAATTGCTTGATGATTCTTATCCGTTTCTTTGTATTGATCTTGAATAACCTTTAAGTTATCCCACAATGGCTGCATATATGGTGCAAGTTTACATTCAACATCACCTGGTAAATAACCGATATCTTTATTACTCAAAGGAATAATGGGACGTGCAATATAAATTTGTCTATACTGCTTTCTAACAGCAAGTGCGCTTGCCAATGCAAGTAAAGTTTTACCTGTACCGGCTTTACCGGTAAGTGAGACAAGCGGAATTTCGGGATCCATTAACGCATCTACAGCAAAAGTTTGCTCGGCATTTCTTGGCAGTATTCCATAAGTCGGTTGTTTATCTACCTTTCTAAATATTTCTTCTTCTTGGTTATATCTTGCTAACACTGATCTGTTTGAGTTTTTCAATATGAAATACTTATTTGCGACAATTTCTGTTTTAATTTTCTTAAAAATATTTTTTGCGGAAACTTCAAAAGGAGATTGATAGAATTTTTGCAAGAGTTCGTCATCAAATGATTCAATAATTTCTTTGCCGCTGTAAAGTTCGTCAATGCTTCCGACTCTATCTGTCGTGTAATCCTCAGCTAGAATTCCTAGGGCTTTTGCCTTCATTCGTAGATTTACATCTTTGGTAACAAGAATAATTTTCTCTTTAGCTTTGCTCGCTAATTGTATATCGTACGCGGCACTTAATATTCTATGATCGGGATTATCTTCTTTAAATACCTGACGGATTTCCGCACTTAATCCTTTTGTAATTACGATACGGACTTTCCCTTTTCCTTTGCCGAGAGATATTCCGCCGTTGAATAAAGCACTTCCGGTAATATTATCAAGAGTTCTTGCAAATTCGCGGGCATTTATATTAATAACCTGACTTCCTCTTTTGAAGTGATCGATTTCTTCAATTACGGCAAGAGGAATAACGATGTTATTTTCTTGGAATTGATTTATGCATGTTGGATCGTGAAGAATTACGTTTGTGTCGAGTATGAAGGTTTTGGGAGATTTAGTTTTAGCCATAATGTATAGAACTGGTTAGTAAATGATCAATAGTTTATTTACTTCTCAACATAATAAATTTGAAAACGAATTTGAATAAATATTTTTTATGTGTTTCTTGCTTCTACAATAATTAAAACCCAACCAATTAAAAAGCTCACTCCGCCAAAAGGTGTAACCATTGCAGAAAATTTTATTCCCATTACACTATATATGTAAAGCGAAAATGAAAAAAGTAATATTCCGACTGTAATAAAAATAAATGAACGTATAAATTTATAATTCGATAAAGCCAAAACTAGCAATACAACCGAATGAATTAAGTGATATAAAACACCGGTTTTATAAGTCTCAAGCATTTGTTCGGAAAGAGAATTACCCAAACCATGAGCGCCGAAAGCTCCGAGTGCAACTCCAAGTAGACCCATCACTGCAGCAATTGCTATTTGTGATTTTTTGTTCATACATTAACTATTTGTTTACTATCAACTTTAGAAAATTATTATATATTTTACAATATCGAATTGATTTGAATTAAGGAGAAAATTATGCCACTCGAAACAATTAATCC
>QZJX01000068.1 GCA_003599395.1 Ignavibacteriales bacterium
TCTGTCTATTAGAGCGATGCGATCCATTTCCCAGTTATTCACTCTCTCCGAAATTTGCGCGTCAAGTTCTTTCCGGTTTGCAATAACAGCATTAACAAGTTTTGTCGAAAATTCTTTATCAGATTTTGTTGTAATATCAATGAGAATACCGTCAAGAAGGTTTTGCAAACCATCACCGCTCATTTCGTACGCATACAAAACTTGCAGACTTTTTTCTCTTAAAACTCTTCTAATTGTTTTCTTTGCAGGCATATATGTCATATATCAATACTTAATAGAACGATGAAAAAAAAATATAGAGTGCGCTACCTATTTTATCAAAATAAAAAATAAAAGGTTGTCTCAAATTGACAGAGACAACCATAAAGTATTTACTTTGTTGTTAATTCGCCTAATCTACCGGAAAAATTTGAATACCCGGAATAGATTTTCCTAATTCCACCAATATTTTGCAGTCTTTCTTCTGCAAGTTTATTAGATGCAACATGCGTCGGGACATTGTGTTCTTTTGAAAGCAATAATACTTTTTTAACGATATCATAGATCGCTTCAGCTTGTTTCATTGCTCTATCTTGTCGGTAGCCTTCTAATTCATTAGATACGTTGATTAAACCTCCGGCATTTATTACATAATCGGGGGCATATAAAATGCCTTTATCCAAAAGCATTTGACCGTGTTTATTCTCGTCTTCAAGCTGATTATTAGCTCCACCAGCAATAATCTCACATTTTAATTTTGCAATCGTTTCATCATTTAGAATTCCACCAAGAGCGGTAGGGGCAAAGATCTCAGCATCAGTGTCATAAATTTCTTCCGGTTTAACAACATGTGCTTTTACTGTTTCAAGAATTCGTTTTACTTTATCCTCAACTATATCGGTGATTATTAATTCAGCACCTTCACTATACAAATGCTCACATAAATATCTAGCAACTTGACCTGCGCCCTGCACAGCGATTTTTCTTCCGCGGAGAGAATCGTTCCCCCACTTCTGTTTTGCGCAAGCTTTCATTCCAACATAAACGCCATAAGCAGTTACGGGTGATGGATCTCCTGAACCGCCTAATGCCTTAGATATACCGGTTACATATTTTGTTTCCATTCTTACATATTCCATATCTCTTACATCAGTGCCTACATCTTCGGCAGTGATGTATCTTCCCGCCAGACCATCAACAAACTTTCCGAAAGTCCTAAATAACAATTCATTTTTTTGTGTTCTTGAATCACCTATGATTACAGCTTTTCCGCCGCCTAAATTTAAACCTGCAGCCGCTGCCTTGTAAGTCATACCTCTTGATAATCGTAAGACATCTTTTAATGCTTGGTCGGATGTTGAATAGCTCCACATTCTAGTACCGCCTAAAGACGGTCCCAAAGTCGTATCATGAATTGCAATAATAGCTCTTAAACCTGATTCCTTATTCGAACAATAAACCACTTGTTCGTGGTCATTATTTTCCATCATTTCAAAAATTTCCATTATAACTCCCTCGTTTATTCCTTTATTCCATTAAATTCCGAAAAGCCAAAAAAGTACCAAAGCGATACTTTCTCGGAACCTGTAATATAATAATTTTTCTAGATTTAGATTGTAATCGGATGCGATACCTTCAACTTTTATATTAAAGAAATGAGCCATTTCGATTGCGCGAGGTAAGTGAAAATCATCCGAAATAAGTACCACTTTTAGCGGCTTTGTATTTCTAAAAAAATTATTTCTTGTAAATTCTACTTGTTGAATGGTTGTAGAAGTTTCTTCTTCGATTAGTACACGACTTGAGCTAGAACCTAAATCCTTGTAATAATCCGCTCCAGCTTTCGCTTCGGATATTTCACCCGGTGCATTTCCACCTGTGAATTGAACTGTTCTAACTTTGCCAACTTGACTGAGTTTGTGAACTTTTTTAATTCTGCCTTCGAAAATTGTGCTTGGTTTATTATTGCTCCATACTGCTGCACCTAAGACTACAGCAATATCATAGCTTTGAGCTGATTGAATTTGTTTTAATTTATAACTTTGCGAGGTAATGAAATAATAGCTAAACCCGAGTGTTAGAGTAATTGCCAATATAGCACCGCTAAATGCTCTTACAGATCCGCTACTTTGTCTTCCTATTAATATTCCCCAAATGTAAGCCAGCAAATAGTAGTGAGTAAATAAATTAATAATAAAAATGACAGCTAAATAAAACTTGCGGGCAGGAACTTCAAATAAATACGTGTTTAAGGGTTCAAACTCAAATGTGGATATCGCATAACCAATTCCGTAGGATACTATTGCAAGAATTGAAACAAAAATAATAGTTCTGAATACCTTAGTATCATATCCATTACCAACTACATGTAAAAGCACTGCACCAAGAATTATAAGAAACGATAAGAGTAGATTAAAAATATTTCCAAGGTACGAAAAATTTATATCCGATAGTGGAATGTCGTAGATGGAGTATTTAAACAGAATTTGGAGAATGAGATTAGTAAATAGAAGAAACAATGCTGTAATTAATTTTGACATATTAGATTTGCTATCTCATAATGAATATTGGTTAATTATTGGGAAATATAGCTACATTGATGTTGTTACCATAGTTATAAATTTTTGCATTAACATTAAAAACAGCAGAAATATTTTCTTCAGTTAACACTTTATGTTTAATATCATCAAGATAGATTTTTCCGTCTTTCATGAAAATCATTCTGTGGCTGTAGCAGCCTGATAAATTTAAATCGTGTGAAACCATAATTATCGTCAATTTCTTCTCGTTGTTTAACGATTTTAACAAATCAAATATTGAAATTTGATGTTCCAAATCCAAATGCGCATTTGGTTCATCAAGCAAAATTAAGTCCGGTTCTTGAACTAATGCACGCGCAATAAATGCTCTTTGAGCTTCACCACCTGAAACGGAGTTAATGCTTTTATTTTTTAAATGACTGATACCAACCAAATCCAAAACATTATTTATTTTTTTGATATCATCATCCTTTTCGAATCCCAAAAAATTAAGATAAGGAGTTCTTCCCATCGCAACAATTTCAAAAATGGAAAAAGGGTAAACGGAATAATATTTTTGCGGGACAAATGAGATTCTCTTTGCTAATTCTTTCCGGGAAAAAGTTTTATAATTTTTTCCCTCAAAGAGAATCTCTCCTGAATTTGGAGTGCTAATACCGAGGATAAGATTTAGTAGAGTTGATTTACCTGATCCATTAGGACCTAATATGGTAACAAACTCACCTGGATTAACTACTAAATAGATATCATTAAGTGTAAACCCATCAGGATCATCATTATACTTGAATGCGACCTTTTTTAATGTAAGCATCACTGAAAATTAATTGATTATTTTTTTTTACTTAGGGTAGAAGATAACCAATTTTTCACTGATTCTTTAGTCACTCTAACGACATCCGGTAAATCATAAATAATGGTATAAATAACTGGCACAATGATTAATGTTAAAACTGTACCGAATAATAATCCAAAAATAACCGCAACACCCATCTGCCTCCAAAATTCGGCATCTGTGCCGCCGCTTTGGAATGAAAGTGTATAAAGATCAAATCCAAAACCAAAAGTTAACGGAATTAATCCTAAGATAGTTGTAATTGCGGTTAGTGTAACCGGTCTAAACCTTCTTAATCCAGCACGAATTACCGAATCTGTAACACTCAGACCACGATTCCTCAAGATATTAACGTAATCAATCAATACAATGTTATTGTTTACAATTACGCCGGCTAAACTTATAACTCCTATACCGGTCATAATAATTCCAAATGCCATTCCGAATAACGTTAACCCAATTAAAACACCGATTAATGATATAATAACAGCTGCCATAATAATAAGTGGTTGACTTAACGAATTAAATTGGATTACAAGTACAAGAAATATACTCAGTAAAGCAATCATAAAAGCACGTCCGAGAAATTCTTGAGCTTTTTCTTGCTCCTCATTCTGTCCTGTGTAATCAATTTTGTAATCTTGCGGTAAATTAAATGACGCAAGTTTAGCTTTAACGTTATCTAAAACTTCATTTTGGTTAAAACCCTCTTTAACATTTGAAGAAACAGTAACAACTCTCTTTAAATCGACTCTTCTAATTGAACCGGGTCCTCTATCTCTGCTAATCTCAGCGACACTACTTAGAGGAACATCAAGTGTATTTCCCTTTTTATCATTATAAATGATTCTTAGGGAATTTAAGGCATCAATACTATTCCGCTGATCTTCTTTTAAACGAACAGTAATATCATATTCATCTTCATTTACTCTATAATTTGAAGCTTCAAAACCATTTATTGCTGTTCTTATCGAATTAGCGATAATTGATGTATTCATATCAAGTAATGCGGCTTTTTCTCTGTTGATAATAACTCTTACTTCAGGACGGCCGGCATCGTAATCATCTTGAATATCTACAACTCCAGGGATTTCTTTGATTTGATCTTTAACTTGGTCGGCAAGAACCCCAAGCATTGTAAAATCATCACCCGAAATTTCAATATTTACGGGTTTACCAACCGGCGGTCCGGCTGCCTCCTGTTGAATATCATATTCAGCACCAGGAATTTTGCTAATGGCTTCTCGTATCTGATCAGTTGTTATTTTTGAAGACTGACTGCGTAAATCATAATCAATATACTGGACAGTAATCGTACTTTTATTCGGGGTTGAACTTCCGCCATCAAACGGATTATTTGAAGACCCAACATTTGCAACATAATCTTTAACATCAACTTCGGCAAATTGCTTTAATTCTTGTTCAACACTTTTCGCAATTCTGTTTGACATATCAATGTTTGTTCCGGTAGGACTTTCAATGTTTACGTATACACGAGGAGGATCAATATTTGGGAAAAATTCAACTCCATGATCAAACTCTCTATAAACCAATGAAATAATAATTAAAAGTAATATAGTGCCCGAAATAATTTTCAATCGCGGATTCAAGAAAAGATATATTATTCCAACCCCTAAAAGTGTACTAATTATTAATACAAGTACGTTTGGAATTTCCGGTGTTTCAACCGCGGAATTAGTAATCATTATTAATATGATTGTAGCTAGAATTCCGTACCAATTTCTCTTATTAACTTTTTGATTTTTATCTCTTTCTTTACCTACGGCACTTCTTAAAAACTTTTCGTAATATCTTATTACTATAGGCAAAGCGACATCGACAAAGAAATGTGTCAGTTTATTAAGTGGTAATATTAATTTCTTTAAAAGTGTATCGGCTTTATCATTTGGGTTTTCCACCTTCATAAATTTTGATGCAAAAACCGGATTAATTATCAACGCGACGAACAAGGACGATGTTAGAGTTATAATAACTGTAATCGGCAAATAAAACATAAAATCACCAACAACACCGGGCCAAAAAGTCATTGGCAAAAAAGCTAAAACTGTTGTAAGTGTTGAAGTTGTAATAGGCCAAGCAACTTCCGCAGTTGCAGTCTTTGCCGCTCTAATAAGATCATATCCTTCTTCTAAGAACTTGTAGATATTTTCAATAACGACTATTGCGTTATCAACTAGCATACCCAAAGCAAGTATTAAGGAGAAAAGTACGATAAAGTTTAGAGTAAACCCGAAAGCAGATAATAAAGTGAAAGATATTAACATACTTAATGGAATTGCGATTGCAACAAATAAAGCGTTTCTAATTCCAAGAAAAAACAGAAGTACAATAAGAACTAAAACTAAACCTGAGAAAATATTATTCTCTAAGTTTCTATTGCTCTCCTTTATATCCTTAGAAAAATCTACGGTTAAGTTGAAATTCAATCCATCCGGGTAACTTGATTTAGCATCTGCAATTACTTCTTTTACCTTATCGGCAATCTCGATAATATTAGCACCTACACGTTTAGAAATGTTTAAAGTGACTGCATCAACTCCATTTACTCTAGCGTAGGTAGTTCTATCTTTGAATGAATACGAAACCTCAGCAACATCACGGATATAAATAGGTTTACCTTCATGCATTTTTGCAATGAGATCTTGTATGATATACGGTTTATCAAATTCACCGGGAACGCGAACCAAAAAACTCTTTGTTGCTAAATCGATCGAACCGCCCGGGATTGTTCTATTTTCATTTTGAATTGCTTCAATGATATCATCGAACCGTAGGTTATAATGCATCAGTTTATTGGCATCGACGTCAACTTTTACTTCTCGCTCAAGCCCACCGGATATCTTAACTTCCAAGACACCATTAATATTTTCTATCTCGTCTTTTAAATCATCTGCAATATCTTTCAATTTTACTAATCCATACGGACCACTTATGTTGTACGTCATAATCGGGAATTCTGAGAAGTTAATTTCAATGATCTCCGGCTTTTCTAAATCGTCAGGCAATTCTGATTCAGCTTTTTGAACTTTATCTCTAATTTTTTGCAAAGCCTCGTCAATATCAAAACCACTTTGAAACTCGGCTTGAATCAGAGAGAATCCTTCAAAGGAAGCCGATCGCAATTCTTTTACTTCACTTATTGTGCTAATTTCTTTTTCAATCGGTTGAGTTATTAATGATTCAATATCTTCCGGTGAAACTCCAAAATATGGAGTAGAAACTATAACTAAAGGAATTTGAACATCCGGTGAAGCTTCTCTGGGTAGTGAATTATATGACGTTATACCAAATATTATAATGATAAATACAAGAATAAATATACTTGTTCTGTTATCTATACTTACATCTGTAATTTTCATAAAAGAAATCCTTAGTTTACAATTGATACATTTTCGCCGTCAACTAAATTTTGAAACCCGACGACGATTAATCTATCCCCTTTTGAAAGACCGCTCTTCACAGCCACAGCATCACCATTTCTATTCAAGATATTGATATTTCTCAATTCAGCTTTACCATCTTTTTCAACAAAGACTATATATCCATCGTCTGTTCGTGTAATAACTTCTTCCGGGATGATTATTATATCTTTATAATTTTGCTTTGTTATTGAAACCTCAGCTAACATATCCGGTTTGATTAATCCATTTTTGTTTTGAATCACAATCTCGATTGGGAATGTTCTATTAGCCGGATTTAGTGCTTTACCTACATAAGACACTTTACTTTCAAATGGTTCGTCAAATAATTCTTTGATAATAATTTTAGCACTCGCACCTTGTTTAATTTCAGCAGCGTATATTTCCGGAATTCCGGCTTCAATTTTTAGTCTTGATGGATCAATAACTCTAACTATCTGAACTGCAGGAGGAACAAACTCACCAACTTCAAAAGCTCTGGAATCAACTAGTCCGCTAAACGGTGCTTTAATAAATGTCTTATCATATAAAATTTTTGCTTGCTCATACATAGCCTTTAACTGATCACGAGTGTACTTTGTATTAAGCAATTCAAATTCACTTCCTACATTCTCATCAAAAACTTTTTGTTGCCGCTGATATTTAGCATCTGCTAATTCGTACTGAGCTTTGGCTGCATTCATGGAAGCTTTCATAGCATCATTATCAAGAATTAATATTGTATCGCCCTTATTTACGTATGCTCCCTTGTCGTTAACAATTTGCTTAACTATACCACCCATTTCGTGTGAAATTCTAGCGTCATTATAAGGTTTTACGGTCCCTACCGTTGTTATTACATCGGTATAATCTTGAGAATTCAGATTTTCTATTTCAACATTTACGAATTTTACATTCTCTATTTCTATTTCAGAATTTTCATCCGAACACGAAGTTAGGGTCATAATTGCGAATGCAAAAGCGACGATAATTACAGTATATTTTTGTCTCATACTAAAGTTCCTTTAGTTCTTATTTAAAATTTCATCTGCTGTTTTACCTAATAGTAAATCCAGTTTTGCATGTTCCACAAAGTAATCGTGTATTGACTGTAAATAATTAACTTTAGCTTGTGAAACATCTACTAACGCATTTGTCACTTCTATTTGAGAACTCAACCCGTTTGTAAATCTCTTTGAAGCGATTTCGAAACCTCTCTCGGTTTCATTTACCGCGCCACTGTAGGCAGCAATTTGTTGTTCAATTTTTTCGACCGTTAAAATTGAATTCTCATATTCATTCTTCACTGCTTTTTTTGTTTTAAGATAATCCTCGACTGATTTCTTATAATCTATTTCAGCTTGCTGAACTTTCGAATCAAGTTCCCAACCTTTGAATATCGGTACCGATAAAGCGACACCTACAAAAACCGAATTTGTATATCTCCAATCTGAGAATGCTCTGTCGTCATTTTCTTGAGCTTGGACTTGCCAATTTGCAAATGCATTAAGTTTTGGGAAATGTTGACTAAACTGGTATGACGAATTCAAATCTTGTAGCTCTGTTTGAAGTTCCATCTGTTTTAGTAATTTATTCTTTTCCAAAACCGATTTGAGACCGGATTCCAAACTTGGGACTTCTAGTCTCCTAAATTCCAACGAGTCATTCACTTCAATTTCAGATTCTAGTTCAATTCCCATTACAATTTTTAAGTTATTGAGTGCTAATTTCTGTTGTATCTGACTTTCAGTTAGTATCGGTTTCATATTTTGAAATTGAACATTGGCTTTTATATAATCATATTCGGAAACTAAACCGGACTCATACAAAGCCCTTGCATCACGCAGGTTGTATTCGGCACGATTTAATTGTAATTCAGAGAGCTTAGTTAACTCTTTTGATAAAAGGTAAGTATAGTAAGCTTGCTTCACATTTCTTATAATATCAGCTTGAGAGTACTGCTCGGCTTTTTGAGAAATATCTGCAAATGTTTCAGCTATACTCACCGCTAAAAACATAGCTCCTGTAAATAAAGGCTGTTCCGCACTTATTGTTGAGGTGAGTGTATTAAATGTTCCAGCCGGGAATCTACCGCTAAAGAAAGGCGTTTCAATAATAAACTCCGATCGCTTTAAAGCTCTGTTATATTGTAAAGTTCCATCAATGGATGGAAATAACGAGGTTCCGTAAGCTTCACGTACTTGCTGCTCTGCCTTTTCATAATCAAGTTTTGACATCTTTAGATCATGATTATTTTCTAAGGCGAGAATTAATGCATCTTCTAAATTTATGCTCCTAATTTGATCGGATTGAGCAAAAGTAAAGCTTGCCAAATTTATTATTAGAATAAAAATTACCACAACTCTCACAATGACTCCATTCATTTTTTTTTAATACCATTAAATAAGATATTGACGATGAACTTTGTTTCTTCCGCAACATTAATTTCCTTTTCAGTTCCACAGAACATCTTATTATAAATATATGGGAATATCATACTTCGATAGAGGGCTATAAGGGAATACGAATCAACCTTTTCGATTTCTTTAGCTTTAACTGCCTTGTCAATTCTTTTAATCAAAATGCGATCAATCTCAGCATGATTCTCTATCATTTTTTTCGGGATATTGGACGTAAAAGTAGAAGTATTTGTTCTAATCCTAGCAATAATTTTAAATGCATATTTTTGATTAACACAGAAATCGAACAGATTTTCACTTAATGAATAAACAAAATCGTAGAAACTTTGGTTTTTATTGTCGAGTTTAACAACTGTTTCTAAATATGCGATTGAAATTTCTTCAAGAATGACTGAAAACATTTCCTCTTTGCTGGAGAAATAATTGTAAATCGTTCCTTTTCCAAACTCAGCTTTTTCTGCAATATCGTCGATTGTTGTGTTCATAAATCCTTTTTCGGCAAAAAGTTGAGTAGCAGCATGGAGAATTTCTCCACGCTTGATAAAACGCTCTCTTTCTTTTCGCGATAACTGATCTATATTTGCCGGTAAGTAAATCATAAATTTGTGCTGGTAAACTTAACAGTTCCGGAAATGACTGTCAAGTCATTTTTGTGAATGGTTGGTCACTTAACAAAAATTTAATATTGATATTTGGAGAGGAATAAAAAAAAAGCGCCTCGAAGAGGCGCTTAAATTTTTACTGGAGTCTGAAAACAATCGGGATAGAGACTTGAACCTTAACGGATTTACCTCGCTGTCTACCGGGAGTAAATTTCGTATTCTTAACAGCTTCCATGGCAGCCTCATCACAACCGGCACCGATACCCTTTAATAACTCAACTTTTACAACATTACCATTTTCATCAACGAATGCTTTAACGAATACACGGCCTTGTACACCAGCTCTTTTTGCAATTTCAGGATAAACGATTCTTTTTTGAATTCCTTCCAACCCACCAATAGGTTCAGGTTGTTGTTCAACAGCTACGAAGAATACAGGTTCTGCTTCCTCTTCTTCTTCTTCAACCGGAGGAGGAGGAGCCGCGACTTCTGCTTCAATATCCAATTCTGTATCACTAATTTCAATATCTTCTAATACTTCATCGGATGGAGCTTCAATTGGAATCGGAGGTTTAGGCGGCGGAGGTGGAGCAGCTTCTTGTTTGGTAGCTTCAACATCCTCTACCTGCACCAATTCTTGCGGTCCGTCCAACGCTAAAGTTTCTTTTTCAAATTCAGGGAAATACTTAAAAGCAATTATAAGGACGGCTAAAGCTATAATTAAGCTCGTTTCAAATAACCTTCTATACTTTCTTTTCAGGTCAACTTTAGGATTTTTCTTTAATGCCACTTTTTCCTCCACGTTTCGAAATTCATCGAAATTAACTTAAAAAAAGCATACTTTATTGTCAATAAATCGGCAATTAATTTTACAATTCTCAGCCGATTTCTGTTCCATTTTTACTTAACTGCTTACTTTTATCTCTTTCAACGAGAGATTTTACAAGAAAAACCCCGAGCAAGATTCCAAACATATTTGCAAGCCAATCCCAAAACTCAGCACTTCTTCCGGGAATAAATACTTGATGAATTTCATCAAAAGTAGAGTAAATAAGAGTTATTAATAAAGCAAATTTAATGTAACTCTCTTTCATCCGCTTAAATTTGTTTTGAACATTTAAAGCAAGGGACAAAAAGAATGAAAGTACAAAATAGGCGATGAAATGCTTTATTTTATCATCAAAATTAACAGATGGTAAATCTTTATCTGGTAAGCTCGTTAATATAAATATCGAAATCCAATGAACCGTAAGCGGAATATATATAAACCACTTCTTGTTTCTAATCAATAATTTGAGCAAATGAATCCTCTAAAAATTTAATTGTATGGGGAATATTATTCATTATTAAATCTGCATTAATTCCTATTTCGGAAACTTCTTGTAACAATAAATCTGCAGTTAAACTATGCACATAAACTGCACTGACAACAGCTTCTTCGATAATTTTATTCTGACTTATGAAGGATGCGATAATCCCGGTTAAGATATCACCTGAACCAAATGTAGCCATTCCGGGATTTCCTGTTGTATTAATTAAGGCTTCACCCGAAGGACTAAAAATCATTGTCGGAGAGCCTTTTAATGCAAGATAAGCCCCGGTTTCTTTAACAAACTTTTTACCATAACCTAAGATGTCATTTTGTAATTCTGCAATTTCAATTCCGAGTAGTTGTGCAAACTCACCATGGTGTGGAGTTAGAACTTTGTAATTCAACTTAAACTTT
>QZJX01000081.1 GCA_003599395.1 Ignavibacteriales bacterium
TTATCATCATTCCTCCCATATACCCGATATTAAAAAAATAATTATTGATTTATCGGAATGTGATTTTGTCGATTCTTCTTTTCTTGGAGTTCTTGTTAACTCGCTTAAAAAAGTTGTTAAGCTTGAAGGTGATTTAAAATTAGTGGGATTTAGACCGGCGGTTAGATCAATGTTTGAACTTACAAGATTATTTAGAGTCTTTGAATCATTCAGCAGCTTACAAGAAGCAGTAAAAAGCTATTCACATATACAAAAATAAAATGGCAGAAGATTACCAAATATTATTAGTTGAAGACGAAGCAAATGTTGCAAAACTTTTTTCTTATAATCTTCAAAAAGCCGGCTTCAAGTGCGAGGTTGCTATTAACGGGGAAGATGGATTGGCTAAAGCAAAGGAAATCAATCCTGACATAATTATCAGCGATATTATGATGCCTGTCATGAATGGATTCGAATTTAGAAGACGTTTGCTGGACAATCCTGAATTAAAAAAAATCCCGTTTGTTTTCTTAACTGCAAAAGGCGAAGATGACGATATTCTTGAAGGATATGAATTAGAAATAGAAGATTACATCATAAAGACCTCCACTCCCAAAGTCGTAATTGCAAAAGTAAGAGCTATACTCCAAAGCAAAAAGAAAGAACGAGCTAAAACAGTTGAAGAAGTACAGAAGGCGGCCGGTTCGCTTGGCGCAAAAGTAGTTCCATCAGATTTTCCAAAATTTGAGGGATATGAGATTACACATTGGCATGTTCCTTTTGAAGGAACGCCCGGCGGTGATTTTATTGATTATGTAAATGTTGATGATGATTACTTGGTTGTTGTACTTGGTGATGTTATGGGTAAAAAGTGGGGTGCTTGGTATTTTGCCGTTGCTTATGCCGGTTATGTAAGAAGTGCAATTCGGTTTGCTGTTGAATCTACAAAACAATTAAAAGCAGATGAGATTGTACAAAGTGTAAATAGATCTATATTTAAAGATGAGAGACTCTCTGAAGTATTTATCACACTCTCCATCATTTTGTTAAATAAGAAAGAGAAAACTGCCCACTATAGTGGTGCCGGAGATCTTCCGATTTTTGTTTCGAAGTATAGTAATGTGGAAATGGTTAAATCAAACGGATTACTGTTGGGATTTAATGAGTTTGGTGATTACCAAGATATCTCATTTGATTTAAAAGAAGGTGATTCAATTTATCTCATATCCGATGGTATCATTGAATCAAGAAATCCGAGTACCGGAGAACAATACGGAAAGGAAAGATTTATGGACGTCATAAAACGTACTAAATCTACCGAAAATGCAATAGAAAAAATCAAATATGAATTTAATGAATTTACAACCGGGAAATACGAAGATGATGTAAGTCTGATTTGTATTCGCGGTATTTAGTTTTTATAAATAAAATGCTTTTAGTTTTGTGATTAGGTATTCATTCAATTCTTTCGTTATACTTACCTCTCGATATATATGTTCAATAGTCTCTTTATTAAATTTATCTAAATCCTCTTCTCTTGGCAAAATCATTAATCCACTCATATCTACTGCTGCCGGACTCACAACAATCTTTTTGTTGTTTTCTAAATAATAAAAAGATGGGCGATGTTTTTTTCTCAAGAATATTATTAACCGCCATTTTTTATCTTCGAAAAGTGAAACAATATTTAACATTGGTTCGGAATTTCCCGGTACAACGGATCGTATAAAACTTATTAAGATAGAAAAGCTATTCATAATCTCAATGGAATCGTTCGACTCTATCAAAAAAATAAATCTCTTTGTTAATTCAATTGAATGAAAAGAAAGTTTTTTTCGCTCGATTGAAAGGCAAGAATTATCTTTACTTATATTCTTTAGTTGTTCAAATATTGGGAATGATTCTTTATTTCCCATCTGGAAATGAAGATGCTGTGGTATAGATGCACCACATTGCGGACCGTTATAAAATATTGCATACCGTTCACCTACATCTCTGCTTAACAATAATAAATCGTTCAAATATGAAGAGATCGATTGTGGCACATGTTTACATTTTGCAATAGTATAATGTTCTTTAAAGATAGGGTAAGGATTTACAAGAAAATTATATTCTTTATAATACTTAATAAACTTTTGTTCATCCGGCAAATTAGTTTCACATAAAATACATTCATCTTGATCTTGTTTTAAACTCAGATCGGCGGTAGTAGATTTAACACGCTTCGGATTAAATTGTAATTTAATCGAGATGTTATTAATTAATTTTTCGTGAACAATTACAGATTTCAAATCAGCATAATTTTGTTTCGCCAAATCCCAATTATCTATTTGATGATCGAATAATCCACGTAGTCGATCAATAAGTGATTCGCCTTTTGCGTATTCTATTAATTCAACTTCCGATAAGAGATGGTTTTTCATTTTTTATTCATTTTTTGTCGTGCAAGAATTTCAAACGTTCTGATTTTATCTTTATAGAAATTATTCTCATTCACTTTCTCTATCGATAAATCAGAATCGGTATTTCCTTCCCATCTTCTGCAATTATAAATGGAATTATAAATTCGACCAACTTTGTATTCTCGTGAGATTGCCAAAGCTACTGCATAATCCTCACCATAACTTGTATTCGGAAATCCGATTGATCTTATTATCGGTGTATAAAATGACCGCGGGGCACCCAATCCGTTTATTCTAAGTGCATTGTTCATACCGTTTTCCGGTGTCCATTCTTTGTGGTCAATCAATCCTGGAGGTAATACTTCCAAGTTGAAGTCTGTCATAGTGTAACTCCCAATAACCATAGCACATTTCTCCTTCTCAAAGATATCAACAATTTGCGCTAAAGTATCGTTACTTGAATACATATCATCGCTATCCAACTGCACTGCAAATTTTCCGCAAGCTTTATGTTCAACCGCAAGGTTCCAACATCCGCCAATATTAAGGCTTTTAGAGTCCGGTACAACTAAAATTACTTTATCATTTTGAGTTGAATAGTTTTCCAAAATTTCTCTTGTTCCGTCGGTTGAGTGATTATCAACAACAATAATATTGAATTGAAATCTTGTCTTTTGAGAAAGTGCTGAATCAATAGCATTACTTATTGTTTTAACACGATTTTTAACGGGGATAATTACTGACGCGGTCACCGGGAATTCATCTGAGAAAACACTAATTTCTTTGCCCGGACTAATTAAGGCATTAATTCTCTGTAGATGTTCGGTTGCTGCTTTTTCCATCTCAAGTTGGACATCTCTGTTTTTTGGATCCACATAATCGAATTGCTTTTCACCAGATTTTCTTAAATCAGTTTCTTCATGTGTGTAAAGTGCTTCAGGAATTCTAGTTAAAGAATATTGTTCAGCGATGCGTAATCTAAGATCATAAAATGCAGCGTACCTGTAATTATTTACGACGATATTGTTCTTCAACTCATTTTTTTTAAATAGAATTATTTTGCCAAAATCAAAATCATCTCGAATGCTTCCAACTTGATAATCAATAAGTTTATGAACTGAAAATTGTTCACCTTTCTTTTCAATGTAATCGCTGTACAAAAAAACCGAATTTGAAGATTCTGCAATTCTTAGAAGTCTTTTTAAAGAATTTTCAGAGAGGTCTATTTTTGACTCTGATAAAACGAAAAGCACAAATTCGCTTTTACATTTATTTATGATTCTATTCAAATCGGCGGAATTATAAAAGCTGCTTATATCCTCATTGATAATAAAATTCTTAGGTAAATTTTCATGAGAATTTCTGTCACCAAGTATTAAAACTTGGTTAATCTCGTTAGAGTTTGACAACAAGTCAAATAGTTTTGGTGAGTTAACTAAGCAATTTGAGAATAGACAAATATCTAATTTAGGCATACCCAGTCGGATTATTTTTTACAATGTAAACTAATTAATAAAACTAAATCATACAAAACAGTTCTTTGTTGAATTATTTGGAATGAATAATTGTTGAAAATGAAAAATGATGTGATCAAAAAAACACTGAGAGAGAAAAATTTTGTGTAAAAGACATAAACAACTAATCTAGCTAAAAAATATTTTATAAAAAATGGCTCTTAATACAATAAAAATAAAAAGTTGTGATCTTAATCACAAACCAGTTAATTTTTTGAAACCATCTTGTAACTTAGATTTATAAAGAGACTGTAAAATAGATGAAAATTGTTCAAACTTTTTTACAGTCGCTAAGTCTAAAGCAACAATGAAAGACACAAAGTATAAATATTATTTAGTATTAGTAATCTTCTTTTCTTTAGTCAGTTTTGGGGAAAGTTCAGATAATACTATAGTTAATGCTGAAAATTTAGTTACAATCGAGAGTTTTCAGCAAATCACAATAGCAGATGAAAATCCATTCATAGTTAATAGCATATCAAAAATTTTCTTTACACAATTTTACAGTAAACTTTTCTTTACAAACATACCGCAATCCTATGCGGTCATTCCCGTTGATCCGAGTGATAAGAATTACATTACTCGGTTCACCAGTAGCTTACAAGTATAAACTTATTTACAAGCGGGATTTATTCAGACAATCTTAATTTAGAACAAACAGAGGTAATATTTGAGTAAGATCAAAAAAATAGTGTTAATAATTATAATTTTATCGTCAGTCACTTTTATGGGAGTTAAGGTCTCCACGGCAGACGAAAATCACTTTGATTTAATGAATGAGTATCTTGAGAATAATAATTCTGAAGTAAATGAAACAATTAAAATAGATTTCGTAAAAAGCGGAACAATGGTTGCATCATGGTACGGACCAAAATTTCATGGCAAACAAACTGCAAACACTGAAATTTTTAACGAGTTAGCATATACTGCTGCGCACAAAACTCTTCCCTTCGGTACAATGCTGAGAGTTAAAAATCCAAGAAATGGAAAACAGGTTATTGTAAGAATAAATGATCGTGGACCATATATTGACGGTCGCGATATAGATCTTTCTAAAGGCGCAGCAATTGCACTAGGAATGGTAGAAAAAGGTGTAATTAGAGTTGAGGTTGAAAAACTGATTCCTCAGTACGCTTCACTTTGATTTGTATCAAAAATTTAAAGTAACCCGTCGAAAGACGGGTTTTTTGTTTAGAAATAATTGATAGTTTCTATCGTTCTTGTTATGTTTACATAAATTTTCGGAGGGCTTACCGAAAAATTTTGTTTGCTACTTAACACAATTCCACAAAAGGAGGATTTATGAAAAAAGTATTATTTACTGTTCTCGTTTTATTAATGGTAGTTTCATTAACGCAAGCTCAAGAAAAAGGTAAAATGGGCGTATCAGTTCAAGGCGGTATTGCTTTACCAACTGGTGATTTCGGTGATGGTTACGATATGGGCTTTGGCGGTAGAGGTATGTTCATGTATTATCTAAATCAAAACATGGCTATTACCGGTACAGCTGGCTTTTTTACATGGAGTGGTAAGGATGATTTTGATGCAACCTTTACTACAATCCCGGTAATGGCTGGTATTAAATATTTTATGGGTAAAGGCGATTTTAAACCTTATGTCTCAGGCCAATTAGGAATGTATTTTTCATCATTTGAATATACAGTTGACTTTGGTCCATTTTTTGGTGGAGAACAAACAGTTGATGATAGTGGTTCAGATTTCGGTATTGCACTCGGCGGCGGTTTCTTAATGCCTCTTGGAAAAACAATGAATTTAGATGTTAGTGCTGAATATGATATCATCTTTACCGAAGGAAGCTCTACCTCTTACTTAGGTATCTTGGCTGGTCTAGCATTTGCTTTATAATAACTGATGTTGTAATTGCTTAAAAGGCGACTGAATAAGTCGCCTTTTTTGTTTTTAAACAAGTTTTATAATTCTACCATCTTTTTTATTTCTTCCATCGTAAATAGAGGCTTTAAAGTAAGACCTTCCGCTGCAAGTATATCAAAAGCTTTCGGATCACGTACAATGACACAGAGAACAGTATCAATATTGGCTCCTAACTCTCTTAACTCTTTCACACTTAATAAAATTTGTCCGCCCGTTGTAACAACATCTTCAATTACACACATTTGTTTACCGTCAAAGTTCATTCCTTCAGCAAGTTTTCTTGTTCCGTAGTCTTTTGCTTTTTTTCTAACAAAGACAGTGGGAATATTTGTTTCAATAGAAAGTGCTGTAGAAAGAGGAATTCCTCCCATCTCTAACCCGCCCAATATTTCTGTGCTGGCAGGGATGAGATTTTTAAGCTCTCTTGCAATTGGAACTAATAGTCCGGGAATGGATTCAAACTTATACTTATCAAAATATTCATTTGAAATTTGACCGGAGCGAAGCAAAAATTCTCCAGTTATGTGTGAAACATTATAAATCTCAATCGCCAATTCATCTTTTGTCATGATACACTCACTATTTATTATTCGTTTTCATTTATCAATGAAGAAAATTTATTCAACTCATCGGCAAAATTTATGTGTGGATAAATTTTTTCCAGTTCTCTTATGTGATTAATATGTTCCTTAGCAAAATTTCTAGTTAAATCAGATTTCGGATTTCTGATTTTATGATTAGATGCTTGAATAATTTTGTCAATCTTACCGACTAAAGTTTGACAATCTTCACTAAAATAATTTTCATTAAACTTTTCCCAGATATACTTTATCGTTTCTTCACTTGGGTGAAACATATCTTTTGCATAAAATCGGTAATCTCTTAATTCATCAATCAAAATTTCATAGGACGGGAAATAATAAACATTGTCAAAATTATTAACAGCTTCATTAACAGCTAAGTGTAAACTTGATTTACTGAGTTGATTTTCATGAATGCCGTCACGCCAATGCCTAACCGGAGAAACAGTAAACACAAAACTTACATTTGAATTTACTTCTCTGATCAAGGTTATTAACTCAGATAAATATGATACATTTTCTTGAACAGACAAAAATTCTTTTTGAAAATTTCCTTGCGGTATTTTATGACAATTAGAAACTAAAATATCTTTTTCTATATGACGATAAACAAAGGAAGTTCCTAATGAAATTATAAACCAGTTAACATTTTCTAAAAACGAACGAACTACCTTAAATTTATTATTAATCCTTTGCAAAATTATTTCACTTTCGTGATGAGAAAAATCACTATGATGATAAAAACTGTGCCATTCACTTTGATGAAATACCAGGTCATCAATAGTGAAAACCTTTTCATTTTTTGTAAACTCAATGGCGTTCTTAATAGAAGCGGTATTGTACAAAACACCAAAGGGATTAATCATAGACTTGAATTTATACTTTTGGAAAAACTCACCTACATTTTCAGCAAAACATGAACCAATGGTAAAGATTGAGTCATTGTGTTCAATTTTTCTTTTGCTTGGTTCAATCTGGATTTCTGTTCTGAATTTCATTCTAAAAATTATTAATAAAATTGGATAATAACTTACTACAACTCCATTTTTTGATGAATTCCATATTTTTTTGTATAATGAAAAACTATGCAACAGCTAAGTTCAAATGAAAAATATATAACAGCGGTTGGGGAAATTCTCTTTGATGTTTATCCAACTCATAAAAAACTTGGTGGTGCACCCTTTAATTTCATTTATCACATCGAAAAACTAGTTGGCAATGGAAGAATCATTTCAAGAATTGGTAATGATTCAGACGGTAAGGAAATTCTAAATTATTTGGAAGAGAAAAATATTAATACAGATTTTATTCAAATAGATGAGAAGTTTGAATCCGGAATTGTGAAAGTACTTTTAGATGATAATAAAATCCCATCGTTTGAAATTCTGAACAATCGAGCATATGATAATATTCAACTGAACGACACTATTGTGAATCTGATTCAAAACTCAAATCTATTATATGTCGGAACTCTTGCTCAACGAAACACAATTTCGCGCGAAACAATAAAAAAAACACTTGAAATGAAGCGGAAAGTCTTTTGTGATTTAAACATTCGGCAAAATTTCTATTCAAAACAAGTAATTGAAAAGACACTTAATAGAAGTAATGTTGTCAAATTAAATGAAGCCGAATTAGAGTTGGTGACATATCTATTATTTAATGTAAAAGATGAAATTGTGGCTTCTTCAAAAAGAATTCGGAATCATTTCGATTTGGATTTGCTTTGTGTTACTCTTGGCCATAAAGGCGCATATCTGTTTCGTGAAGATTCAGAAAGCTACTATAAAGTGGAAATTAATAAAATAGCTGATACAGTTGGTGCCGGTGATGCATATTCGGCAATGATGTGTCTTGGATATTTAAGGGATTGGGATCTAGATAGGATAAACATGTTTGCTTCGGAGTTCGCTGGCGAGATTTGCAAAATTCATGGTGCTATTCCTGAAAACGATGATTTGTATCAACTATATAAAGAGAAAATAAAATGAGCAAAAAAGGATTGTTCATCCAACTCTATAATATTCATGGATTAATAAGAGGACACAATTTGGAACTTGGAGTTGATGCTGATACCGGGGGACAGACAAAATATGTTCTTGAGTTGGCAAAATCTTTAAGTGAAAGAGATGATATTAGAAAAGTTGAGATTGTAACAAGAAGAATTGAAGACAAGGAAGTCTCGAAAGATTATTCCGTCCATGAAGAAACTGTAAATGAAAAATTAACCATAGTTCGAATTCGTTGCGGTGGATTAAAATACATCCGAAAAGAATTACTCTGGCCGCATCTTGAAGAATTTGTTGATAAATCAATAAAATACATTAAAAGCAAAGAAGAACTTCCTGATATTATTCACAGTCATTATGCCGATGCTGGATATGTTTGCACAGAACTGACTAAATTTTTTGGTATTCCGCTAATCCACACCGGTCACTCACTGGGGAAAAATAAGCTTACAAATCTTTTGAAAAATGGTCTTAGGGAAGATGAAATTAACAAACGCTATAAAATGGATCAGCGCATCAATGCAGAAGAAAGTGTCATTTTTTTTGCTGATAGAATTATAACAAGTACAAAACAAGAAATCAAAAAGCAATACGGCTTATACGAAAACACAAATGAGGAAAAATTTGTTGTGATTCCACCTAGCGTGGGACTCGATAGATTCTATCCCTATAACGAAAAACGAGAATGGGATGAAGAAGAAAGTAAAATTCGAGATCATATAAGAGAGGAGTTGTGGCGGTTTTTTACCAATCTTAACAAGCCAATAATACTTTCTTTGTGCCGCCCGGAAAAGAGAAAAAACATTTCCGGTTTAATTACAGCTTATGGAGAAGATAAAGAACTGCAAAAAAAAGCAAACCTTGCAATCTTTGCCGGAATTAGAAAAGATATAATGAAGATGCCGGATATCGAAAGGGAAGTGCTAACCGAAATGCTTTTACTATTAGATAAATACAATTTGTATGGTAAGATGGCAATTCCTAAACGTCACGATGTTGATGATGAAGTTCCGGAACTATATAGAATTGCCGCGGAATCTCGCGGAGTTTTTGTCAATTCAGCATTTAATGAACCTTTCGGATTAACTCTAATTGAAGCGGCTGCTAGTGGTTTACCTGTAGTAGCAACAGATGACGGAGGTCCGCGCGATATTTTAGCCAACTTAAATAACGGGGAACTTGTTGATGTTACAGAATCAAAAAATATAGCTGCAGGTATCCATAAAATATTAGACAATGAGATAAAATGGGAAAAATATTCACACTCCGGAGTTGAAAAAGTTGAAAAATTTTACTCTTGGAAAGCACATACAACCAAATATATGGATGTTCTCAAAGATCTTCTTGAAGAGTATAGTGAGGAACCAAAAACATTTATCTCAACAGGCAGAAAATTGTTGAACTATGATAAGTTTATGGTTTTTGATATCGACGATACTTTGCTTGGTAATAAAGATGCAGCCGAAAGGATGAAAGAAGTAATATTAGAAAATTCTGATCATATAGGATTTGGAGTTGCAACCGGACGAACGATTGAATCAGCAAAATCAGTATTAGCTGAAAATAATTTTGTGCTGCCCGATCTAATAATATCTTCCGTCGGTTCTGAGATATATTATAGAAACAAAGAAGAATATGTTTTCTCAACCGGTTGGGAATCACACATCGCGCAAGGATGGAAGCGAGAGCAAATTGTTGACTCACTTTCTGACTTTGATTTCCTCGAATACCAAGAGGAAGACACACAACGTAACTTTAAAGTAAGTTATTACATTGATAATGCCGAAAAAAATTATAGAAAAGTGGTTAACACTTTAGTGCGAAACAAAATAAAAGCAAATTGTATAATTAGTCACAAAAATTATTTGGATATTCTTCCGGCAAGAGCAAGTAAAGGAAGAGCGGTAAGATACATTGCATACCGATGGAATCTGCTTCACAATAACATACTAGTTGCCGGAGATTCCGGCAATGACGAGGATATGTTAACGGGCGAATTGCTTGGCGTAGTAGTAGGCAATCATGGTGATGAATTAAATAAATTGAAAAGTAGAAGAAGAATTTATTTTGCTAAAGCCGAAAGATCCGATGGGATTATTGAAGGTTTAGAATATTACAAATTTCTCGAAAGGTAATGGTTATAACTATGACTAAATTTTTAAAATCAATTGAAAAAAATTCGGGCATATTTTATGGGTTTATGAATTTCCTCGCTCAACAAGAGAAAAAGTTGTGTGTAAAAGGAAATATTTTGGAATACTTTTATACATATTCAAAGAAAACAGAATCTAAAGTTATTGAATTAGAAGATATCTTAAAAAGTTGTCAAGAATCAATTGCAATTCATGATTCAATCTACCTTGAAGTAAGAGAAAAAATTAGTCAAACTAGATTTTATTATGTAAATATTTCGGAACATTTTACTGAAGAAATCGAGACCAAAGATTATTTAATGGTAAAAGAGAAATTTATTGATTCAAGTAATTCAAACGATATCTTGAATCTTGACTTCTCCCCATTCTATGATAATAATCCCTTTGTGCGTGATACTAAAAATATAGGACAGGGAGTTGAATATTTAAATAGATATCTGTCAAGTCAACTTTTTAACGATACCGCAAAGTGGAAAAAACTTCTATTTAATTTTTTACATCTTCACAAACATGACGGAGAACAATTATTATTAAATGATAGAATTAATGATGCCGATGAACTTAATGATCAAATTGACAAAGCTATCAAATTATTAAAAGATTATGATGAGGATGTTTCCTTTGGAGAAGTAAAACATAAATTGCAGGAACTCGGTTTTGAACCGGGACTCGGTAAAGATGTTGAAGAATTAAGAATCAGCTTAAACTTGTTAGATAATATTCTTAACTCTCCTGATCATCAATCTCTTGCTGAATTCATTTCAAGAATTCCAATGGTTTTTAAGATCGCAATAATTTCTCCTCAT
>QZJX01000023.1 GCA_003599395.1 Ignavibacteriales bacterium
CATCGGGAAGCCAATCGCGCGACTGTGTAATTGTTGCATACATTGTGTACCATCTTGCGATTGTTCGTTCACCACGCCAGCTCCAACCGCCATTTATTTTAAAGAGCTTATTCATATCATATGGCATAAAAGGATTTGCTAAGGGAGATATTTCAACTTCACCGTCAGGATTAACCCAGGTTAAATCTTTAATAAAATTGTAATCGGTTCCTTCATAATAATCTTGAAACATTTCGACCATTTTTTCTTTAGTGATTGGTTCATCCGGTTTAACTGAGAAAGGATAGTTCTCTGAATTTGGGTGAAGATTAAGTGAAGGTGCGGCTAAAGATAAAACCCGCCATTCTCTTCTTCTTGTCGAAAATGTCTCTCTGCTATCAGGTGAATAAGCATAGCAGAATTCAAATTCTCCATTCTCCGGATTCCACCAACCGCTATCTTGGGCTACTTGAAATATGTTTTCCGATGCCATAAAATAATCGGGATCATCTAAATTTATTTGACGAATTCTGCTACCATTTGCGCCAACAGATATGTGATCGTCCGGAACTCTTTGAGCGACCCAGATTGAACCGATATTTCCTTTTCCGGGACCAACAATTTCTAGATGCCATACTTCTTTCGTGTCGGCAATTGTTAACATTTCTCCGGCATCATTCCATCCATATTTTTTAGTTAATTCTCCTGCTAATTTAATTGCATCACGTGCGTTAGTTGTTCTTTCTAACATTAATTGACATAGTCTTTGACAATCGATTAAACCTTTATCGGATTGAAGTGATTCACGTCCACCGAAAGTTGTTTCACCAATTGCTAATTGATGTTGATTCATACTAGGATAGGCGGTATTTATAAATTGATATGTATGTTCAATTTGTGGAATTTCACCAATCGGAGTGTGCTTGTAAGTTGGCATAGCAAGAGAATCATATGGTTCTCGTTTATACATAGTTGTCGTAGCACCTTCGGGATGATCTTTTGCGTGAGTAATATCCAGCCATGATCGTGTTCTGTGTGAATCATCCGTATGAGATGTCATAACAGAACCATCCGAGGTAGCTAATTTACCGACAGTTATAGTTGTACATCCTTCAGGGACTCCGCCTTCCCAATCAGGTTTATCCTGTGCGACTAATAAAGTTGATAAGAGTGAAATTAATAAAACGAAAACAAGTTTTTGTTTGTATGTCAAAATCATTACTTCTCCTAATTTATTAAGTAACCGGCTTTGTGAATGTCTTCAAAAGTTTTAATTGGTTTTGGCGGATTTAAGTATTTTGCCAAATGTTTGTAAATTTTAATACGAATTTCTTTTGCTTTTTTTGTATCCATTCTATCGAAAGAATGTCCACCCGGAAGATCTTGAAATATTTCGTACTCAAATATTTTGTCATCTGCTTTAAGTGATTTGATTAGATGTTCAACCTCAAGCACATTAACATCTTCGTCGTTTGTATTTGTGTGAATTAGTAAAGGAGTGTTTTGGAATTTGTGAGTATTCCATGCGGGTGATCGTCTTCTATATTCTTGAACATTATCATCCGCACTTTCACCAATGTGATAATCTGCTTCATATAAATCGCGATAGCTTTGATCTTTATATCCCATTCTTGCAATAACATCACTTACCGGAACTCCGGCAAATGCGACTTGATAATCATCAGGATGTTCAAAAATATTGAACAATGTAATCATACCGCCATGACTCCATCCGATAATTCCGACTCTATTTTCATCAACAAATTCATAATTATCAATCATATAATTTCTGCTGTAATAAACATCTTCGTTTTCCAAACCGCCGTAATCTATTTTTTCATAGTGTGATTTCCCATAACCGGTACTGCCTCTATATTCTGCAGCGACGATAATGTATCCTTGACTTACAAGTTCACGAACAATGTGTGTATAATAAGTTGAAAAATCAGCATGAACACCGCCGTGGGGGAAAACAATTAGAGGATATTTCTTATTATAATCAATATTTTTTGGAATGAATACATAACTCCAGAATTTTACCGGATTCCCGGCGCCTTGCGCATTCGGGTTTTTTTCTTTCCATAACGGTGGTCCATACATAAATACTTTATCAACATTAGCAATGTCACCGACGCGTTCATACCAAATAATATCATCGATTTTCTTTTCTAAAACATCTAACCTGTGGTTAAAATTTTCATTACTGTTTTTAAGTGAATTCAGATCGGACTGTAAATCGGAATTAGTCACTTGACCAAATAATACCGAAGCAAAAAACAAAAGAAGTAGAAATAAAATTAATTTTTTGAAAAGCATTTTCGTCCTCATTTATTATTCATTTATAACCGGAATTATTTTCATCAAATAATATTAGAAATCTCTGACTAAACATTTTTTCAAAATAATCAACGAAATACTCACAACTATCAAAGCTATAGATAAAATAATTAGTGCTGCATAAAAAAGATAAGAAATTTCCGACTCACCATATCTTATAAAGTTATTAAAATAAATATTAATTGGTAGATAAAATATCACAATCAATAAAACCATATAAATTAAATTGAGAAGAAATGAAAGAGAAGCCCCTTGAGATGAAGCAATTCTAATTGGATTTCTTTCGTTATAATTAACGAATAATGAACCGAGTGAGAAATTCATCATGACAATAGTGGCTGTAATTAATAGGTTGCAGACAAGCATGATCAGTATTAATTCTATACTGAAAAGTCTATTTACTATCACTGTTAATATAGTAGAGATGAAAAGTATAAAAGCAAAATATGGAGTTAGCTTAAGTTTAATAAAGTGTTTAACGGAAATTGGTGCTGATTTAATTTTCCAGAATGTTTTGCCCTCCAGACTTATTAAAGGAAAAACAAATCTAAGTGCAAGTGTTGATACCATAAATGTATTAAAAATGAAAACCGATAAATAAATAACGGTCTGTAAGAAAATATTTAAACCGCCTAGCTTAACAAGACTAGAAACACTCGAAAGAAAAACAGCTATCAAAACGATTAAAACTATCATGTGAAACATTTGCGTCGGTTCTCGTAAAAATAAATGATGTTCTCTTTTGAAAATAACTTCGGATAAGCTGGAAAGTTTGGAATGATTTTTAAATGAAAAAAATCTATCCAAATCATTAATAGTTTTGTTACCTCTTAGTTTTATTTCGTAAAACCATGTTTTATGATACCATCTCATTCCAAGAACTAATGCTAACAGTAATAAGAGTGAAGCAGATAAAACTTGCAAGTAAAAATATTTACCAGCAGCAATAGAATTATCACGTGCAATCCAATATAGAGATTCAGAAAGCCAATGGTTTGGCAAATAATGTAATCCGACCGGCAGATACTCTCCAAAATATAAATCTACATTTGGATAGTATTTCATTACCTGATTTACTAAATCGACCGGTGAAACTAAATTGAAGAAAAGAAATATACTGGTTAAATAAAGAATCAATAAACCAAATAATACAATACGCGGACCAACGATCGTGGATAATTTCACAATAGTTAATAATGTAATTATTCCTAATGCTGCGGCAGATAACATTAACGGGATAAAATTTAGAAAGAAAATTAGCGATACATCTACAAATGATAATCCTAAGTAATAAGCGTATCCTCCAAGTATCGAAAGCAAAATTAGTATAAGAGTTGAAGAACTATAGAAAAAATTATCGAAGAATTTTATTACAAAAATCGCAGATGGCCGGATAGGTTTGTTAAATAAATATGTCACCTCAGCAGATTTATATAACGTAGAATATGAAACAATAATATTCCCAATGTTTACTGTAATAAAAAAAATGAACAAGGTGATGGAGAAAAATTCATGCAGTAAAAATAAACCGATCTTTAATTCTTCAAGTAGATATTGAACAGTCGAATATGAGAAAAAAAATGCTCCTATTGCGAATGAAGAATAGACAAGAAAGCTACCGGTATTTTTTAACACATTTGAGAATTCAAAGGAAATATTGAGCTTGATAAAAGATAGAAATTTATACTTAAGTATGTGGACTATTATTGCCATCAATTTGTTAATTGAATAAAAATTTGTTCAAGGTTACGATCCATATCTTTTTGTAATTCATATAGTTTGTTGATCTCATCATTAAAAATAATTTTCCCGTTATTAATGATTGCAACTTTATTACAAATGTCTTCAACTACATTTAGTGAATGTGTTGACATGAAAATAGAAGTGCCATTTTTTGTAAGTTCCTTAAATAACTTTTTAATCACATGAGCGCTTTGGGGATCTAATCCAACCATCGGTTCATCAACAACTATTAACTTTGGTTCATGCAAAAGGGCAGAGGCAATCGTAATACGTTGCCGCATTCCTTGTGAATATTCTTCAGTACGTTTATTTACCCAATCACCGATATTGAGAATTTCGATCACTTCATTAATTCTTTCTCGAAGTTGTTTCTTGGGAATTTGATAAAGTCCACCTGAAAAAAATAAAAACTCTTTTCCAGTTAATTTTTCATAAAGAAAGGGTTGATCCGGTATATATCCGATTATTCTTTTTGCTTCAATATGATTTTTTGAAATATCAATTCCGTCAATTTCAACACTTCCGGTAGTTTGAGTATAAAGTCCCGTGATGATTTTAATTGTAGTAGTTTTTCCTGCGCCGTTTGGACCGAGAAATCCGTATAAGTCACCTTTATTTATTTCGATTGATATATTATCAACCGCGGTGAAACTTCCGAATGTTTTTGTCAAGTTTTTTATTTTTAGCATTTAACGGGGGAGAGTTATCAAATTAATTCTTTTTTAACTTTTTCTACGTCCTCAAAGCGAATCGTCATTAAATCATCTTTACTATGTTCAAACATTTGAGAAATTCGTTCTTCTTGGTAACTAATCGCCTTATACAAAATATTCTTTGCGGTACGGGCGTTCCCGAAGTTTTTATCCCGTTTACTATAAAGTGACTGAAAGATCTCCAGCAATAATTGTAGGGCACCTTCGTCAAGATTATAACCATGCTGAACGGCTATCTCTGCGGAAATTTCTAAAAGTTGTCTTGCATTGTAATCTTCAAAATCAAGAATATTTTCGAATCGAGATTGAAGTCCGGGATTTGAAGAGATAAACTTTTTCATCTCAGCAGGATAACCAGCAACAATTACAACGAATTGTCCGCGGTTATCTTCCATTCTTTTTAACAGAGTGTCGATTGCTTCTTGACCAAAATCATTGACACCGCGCGATAAAGTATAAGCTTCATCGATAAAAAGTGTACCGCCTAATGCTTGTTGAATTACGTCATTGGTCTTTATAGCGGTTTGTCCCTGATATCCGGCAACAAGTCCGGCTCGGTCAACTTCAACAAGATGACCTTTTTCTAGTAATCCGAGTTCTTTATAAATATTGCTCAATATTCTGGCAACGGTTGTTTTACCGGTTCCCGGATTACCTACAAACACAGCATGTAAACTTTTTTCAATTACTTTTAAGCCCTGTTGTTTTCGTAACTGGGAAACTTTGATTGAGCTAATTAATTTTTCAACACTGCTTTTAACCGATTCTAAACCGGTGAGCGAATTAAGTTCAAGTAATTCTTTTTCTAGCTTTTCCGGATTACCAATAATTTGGTAGGTTTCTTTCTGTTCCTCTGTTGATAAAATTGATTTAATATCTTCATAGATTATTAAATTTTCTTCAACTTTTTTCGAATCATCTTTTGGCTCTGCTTTTCTTAATAAAGCATTCTGTTTAGCTTTATCGACAATCGTTCTAACAATTCTTGCATTACCAAAATTTTTATCTCTGTTCCGATACAATTCATTATAGTAAATCATTAATTTCTCGGACGCATCCGCAGAAAGTTTGAGATTGGATTTATTAAAGTTATCTGCCGTGATCTCCATTAGCTCATTTGGATCATAATCTTTGAAGTGAAACGTTTTTGTAAATCTTGATTGAAGACCCGGATTGCTTTCTAAAAATCTTTTCATTTCATCTGTGTAACCGGCAGCGATTACAATAAATTTACCACGATCATCTTCCATACGCTTGATTAATACATCGACTGCTTCATTCCCGAAATCATTACCGCTGCCATCTTTTTTTACGAGAGCATATGCTTCATCAATAAATAATGTTCCGCCTATCGCTTTATCGATTAAAGATTTTGTCTTCTCTGCAGTTTGTCCAACATAACTAGCTACCAATCCTTGGCGATCAGTTTCAATCATGTGACCTTTTTTAAGAATTCCTAACGCGGCATATATTGAACTAACTAAACGAGCTACAGTTGTTTTGCCGGTACCCGGATTTCCAACAAACAGAATATGCGATGAAAATTTATCGCTTACATCTTCATTCTTTTCATGATAGTATCGAACAAGTTTTACTATATCTTTTATATCATTTTTAACCGATTCAATTCCGGTAAGACTATTGAGTTCGTTCATAGCCTCTGTTAAAGCTTCTTCATTGATCGGAATTTTTACGTCATCAGTAGTTTCTTCAACTAACAACCTTTGAACATCATCTGCAAAAATTGTAGTCATTTGTTCTTTGGTTTTCTGATCATCGGGTAAACTTAGATAACGTTTGCCAATGTTAATTTTTGAATCTTCAAAAAACTGAATACAAAGACGAGCATTGCCGAATGATTTGTCACGCTTACGGTAGAGATTGATGAAATGTTTTTTGACAACTTCTTTTGCATCATCTTCTATTTTATATTCTTCGGATTCAAGCTGCTTTAAATAAATTTGTAAAAGTTCATCTGGCGCATAATCTTCGAACATAAATGTTCTAGTAAAACGGGATTTCAAACCCGGGTTTGAATCCATGAAAATTTGCATCTCTTCCGGATAACCGGCTGCTATTACAAAAAATTCACCTTTTTTATCTTCCATTCTCTTTAATAAAACATCAATTGCCTCTTGACCAAAATCTTGTCCGCTTCCGCCTTTTTTTGAAAGTGTATAAGCTTCATCAATAAATAAAACACCACCCAAAGAAGCTTCTATTACTTTCTCAGTTTTTTGTGCAGTCTCACCAATAAATTGTCCGACTAAACCGCTTCTATCTACTTCAACTACATGACCGCGATTAAGTATTCCCATTGTCTTAAAAATCTGTCCGAGTAATCTTGCAATTGTAGTTTTGCCAGTTCCGGGATTACCTAGGAACAAAGTATGAAGTGAAAGTTTATCAGTTGATTTCAAGCCAAGTTTTTGTCGCTCTTGCATGAACTTTAAATAATCAACAAAATCTTTCAATGAGTTCTTAACATTATTTAATCCAATAAACTTGTTAAGTTCTTCAAAAAGTTCTTCGAGGGATTTTGTTGAATCCGCTTCATGAATTTGTGCGGAGATTTCAACTTTTTTTCTATCTTCCGTTGTTTCTGGCTTCGGCGGTTTTGAATCACGAGGAACATTTGGTGATTCGACATGCTGTTTAATATTACGATCGCCAAGTACAAACCATTTTTCACAAACTTTAAAATTATCTATATATACATCAACTCTTGCCTGACCGGTCGTAATTTTAACCTTACCGTTTGATTGAAGAGTTTGAACAAAAATAACCGAGTCCCAACTTTTCTTAACATTAAGTTTGAAAGGCGATTGAGCAATTTCAAAATCATTTAGATACCAAATCAGTTTACAATCGTAATCCTTATTCTTTTCATCATAGAACGGATTGTTAAATATGACCTCCAAACCAATATTCTTAACCGAACCCGGATCGAGTGCAAGATAATATGTTTTATTGCCGGAACTTTCATCATCATCTGCGTCAAATATTTTCGCTGAAAATACATCCGCATTTTTATTTGGGAAAAATAATGCGTGAGTTTTCCCGTTAATCTCCGATGTTCTAGTTTTGCGATTTTGATCACTTGGTGAGGTTATAGATGTTGCCGCAAGTTCTTTATCAATTTTGTCGGATTCTGAGTGTGAAGTTAATTTTATAAGAGAATTATATAGACTGTTGAACTTGTCATCTTTCTTAAACTTGCTCTTAAGTTTTTCTGCCTTTTTAAGAGCGGGTCTAAATTGATAAAGATAGAACATCGCTTCCAATTCAATATATTCTGCAGCCAACTTCTCATCTTTTTTAACCGCTGAATCATTTTGTATTAGACGGGATATTTTTAACGCATACCAATATTCTTTTTGTTTAATTGCATCTGAACATCTAAGCAAATATTCTTTTGTTTTTTTGTGATCAAACTTTTCAATACCATTATTAATGTTCTTGGCAGATGCGTACCATTTTTTAATATTATTCCAAGCCGGATTTTTACCTCTATCGATCAGTATGGCGAGTTCTAATGTCTTTTCGGCTTCGGAAAATTTTTCCATTCCGGCGAGAGTCCTAGCTTTATTTAAGTAAGCCCATGCGAGTGATTCTTTCTGTTGATTAATGGCAAAATCAAAATCTGAAACAGCACCTTCAAAAATACTCATTCTCATTAAGAGATAACCTCGGTAAAGATGTGCTTTTACGGAATCACCTTTTAACTCAACGGCTAAATTTGCAAACTCCATAGCTTTAACTGGATTACCGTTTTCTAATAAAGCCCAGGCAAGACAAATTGCAGATTCGCTATCATCCGGACGGTCGCGGTAAACCTTTTTAGCGGCTTCAAGTGCCATTCTGTATCTACCGTTCCAAAGATGGTCGTATGCTTCTTCTTGGAGTTGATTAAGTTCTTCAGTTGTCATATTAGGTTTTTATATCAACAATTAATCGTAAAGATAGGAATTTGATTTGTAATATTAAATTTAATTATCTGATCAAAATATATACTTGAAATATCGATCTAACATTTTTAATATGCAGGCGTCTAATTTCGAAAAGTGAGTGGGTGATGAAAAAAATAATACTTTTCTCCGGTTTAATATTATTAGTACTATTTGTTGGATGCCGCGAAAGAGGAGTGAAGGGAAGTGGTAATCTTAAAACCGAAACTCGTCAAATTGATGATTTTGATGAATTAGCAGTTAGTGGTGCTTACAACATTGAGATAGAAGTAGGACCAGAAACCAGTTGCGAGATTAGTGCGGAAGATAATTTACTTACTTACATTACAACTGAAGTTATTAATGGTAAATTAGTTATTGAAAATTCCAGAAGTATTTCACCTAAAAGAAAAATTAGAATAACATTACAAACTCCTTCTTTGGAACTGATTGAAGGCTCAGGAATTAGCAATGTTTACGCATCCGGAATAGATGAACGAATTTTTAATCTTGATTTAAGCGGTGCCGGTTTTATTGAACTTTATGGAAAAGTAGAACAATTTAATGCTGAACTTTCCGGAGCGGGCCGTTTAGAAGCCATTGAACTTTTTTCAAGATTTGTAAATATTGACGCAAGCGGAGCCTCATCTGCCGAAATTTATGTCTCGGAAAGTTTGGTCGCTGATTTATCAGGTGTTGGAAATATAGAATATTACGGTGATCCTCAGGATGTAAAAACAAATATTTCAGGAATCGGCAGAATTGTAAGACGAGAATATTAATATAAATTTTTAGTCGGCCCACTTACACTTGTTGTTTATTATCTCATTATAATCTAATTTTGAACAATTCTAAACATCCATTCATAAGCACTTGAAAACTCAAAAAAAAATTGGAATTTTAGGCGGCGGCCAACTTGCTAGAATGTCCGCTTATCAAGCATATAAACTTGGTTTTAATGTTGCAATTCTCGAGAAAGAAAAAAACTCACCAGCCGGTCAACTCACACATAATGAATTTGTTGGTTCGATTGAAAATGATAAACTGCTAAAAGAGTTTGTCGATAAATCTGATATATTCACTTTGGAAAATGAGTTTATTGATGCAGACAGATTGAAGTTTATAGAGTCACTCGGCAAAAAAGTTATTCCTTCTTCTAATACCATTAGACTAATCCAGGACAAATACATTCAGAAGAAGACTTTAGCTAAACATAATATTCCACATCCTAAATTCATCGAAGTGAAATCAGAAATTGATTATCAAAAAATTTCAGCAGTATTAGGAAAGAGGTTTATAGTCAAATCCAGAAAAATGGGTTATGATGGATATGGTAATGCAGATGTAAAAAATGAATCTGACTTTAAAGATGCGTTTAAAAAATTAACAACTCGTCATGTAAATCTTTATGCTGAAGAATTTATAAAATTCAAAAAAGAATTAGCCGTTATGGTTGTGCGGACTAAAAGGGAAATTAAAACTTATCCGGTTGTTGAAACAATTCAGAAGAACCATATTTGTCATACTGTGATTGCACCGGCTCAAATCTCCAAGCGTAAATTAAAGGAAGCCGAAAAAATTGGAATTGATTGTGTTAAAGCCGTAAAAGGATTTGGTTTATTTGGAATTGAAATGTTTATCGATGCTAAGGGAAAAATTTTAGTAAATGAAATGGCTCCGCGACCGCATAATTCCGGACACTACACAATTGAAGGATGTGTAACTTCACAATTTGAAAATCATATTAGAGCAGTTTTAAGTTTACCGCTTGGATCAACTGATCTCGTTAAAAAACATGCAGTTATGATAAACTTACTCGGGAAAAGAGAAGGTGTTGGTATCGTTCAAAATTATAAGGAAAGTTTAAGTGAGCCCGATTTACATCTCCACATTTATGGCAAAGCAAACTCAAGAATTGGACGAAAGATGGGGCATATTACAATTGTTGGCGATAATTTGAATACAATTCTTCATAAAGCAAAGCAGATGGAGAAGAGGATAATAATTTAAATCTCTGTGGAACTTCGTGTCCTTTGTGGTGAAACGATTTACCACAAAGCGCACAAAGGGACACAAAGAAAAACGGAGATCCAAAATGTCAGAAAAACCACTAGTCGGAATAATAATGGGAAGTGATTCCGATCTTCCCACAATGGAAAAAGCTTGCGAACCTCTAAAGGAATTTGGAATTCCATATGAAGTTAAAATTGTATCCGCTCACCGCACTCCCGAATTGATGAGAGAATACGGAAAAACCGCACACGAAAGGGGATTGAGAGTAATTATTGCCGGAGCCGGAGGTGCAGCTCATTTACCGGGTATGACTGCATCATATACTCCATTGCCGGTAATTGGTGTTCCTG
>QZJX01000097.1 GCA_003599395.1 Ignavibacteriales bacterium
CAATGGGTAAAGAAGTTCTTGCTTCTGTTACTCCGGGTCAACTTATCACAAAAATATTTCATGATGAGTTAACTGAACTAATGGGCGGACGAAATCAAGAGATTCGTCTCAATCCATCCGGGGTTACGGTGATTTTGCTTGTGGGTTTGCAAGGTTCCGGTAAAACAACTTTTAGCGGTAAACTAGCAAAATATTTATCAAGCAAAAATCGAAAAGTGGTTTTAGCTGCCGCCGATATTTATAGGCCTGCAGCAATTGAGCAACTTAAGCAGCTAGGTACCAGTATTAATGTTCCTGTGTTTTCGATTGACGGAAGTAAAGATGCTGTTTTAATTGCGAGCGAAGCGGTACGATATGCGAAAGAGAATGATGCAAATACTGTAATCATCGATACAGCCGGAAGATTACATGTTGATGAAAAGTTGATGGATGAAGTTGCTGCAATTAAGGAAAAGGTAAAACCTTCTGAAACCTTATTTGTGGTTGACTCGATGACCGGTCAGGATGCGGTAAATTCCGCAAAAGCATTTCATGACCGTGTTGATTTTGACGGAATAGTTCTTACAAAAATTGATGGCGATTCGAGAGGCGGTTGTGCTCTTTCAATTAAATCTGTTGTCCAAAAACCGGTTAAATTTATTAGTCTCGGTGAAAAATTAGATTCAATTGAAAAATTTCATCCTGATCGCTTAGCTTCAAGAATTCTCGGTAAAGGTGATATTGTTTCTTTTGTTGAAAAAGCACAAGAAAATGTTGATCAGCAAGCAGCCGAAGATATTGAAAAGAAATTACTTTCGAATCAATTTGACTTTGAGGATTTCCTTAAGCAGATTAAAATGATAAAAAAAATGGGATCATTAAAATCTATATTGGGAATGATTCCTGGGATGAATAAATCGATACAAAATGCAGATGTTGATGATAAGCAAATTGTAAAAGTTGAATCGATTATTCAGTCAATGACAAAGCAAGAAAGAAAAAATCCCAAAGTATTAAACGGAAGCCGCCGTAAAAGAATAGCTATTGGAAGTGGCAATTCAATTCAAGATGTTAATAGATTGCTAAAGCAATTTAAAGAAATGCAAAAAATGATGAAGATGTTCAGTTCCAAAGGCGGCAAAAAGATGCTTGGTAAATTTGGGAATATGAGTTTTAATTAATAAATGTAAATTATAATAGGAGTATTAAACTTGGCAGTTAAGTTAAGATTACGAAGAATGGGTAAGAAGCGACAACCAATTTATAAATTAGTTGCTGCAGATGTTCGTTCACCTAGAGACGGAAGATTCATTGAATCTATTGGTCTTTATAACCCTAAAACTGAACCGACGACTATTGAAATTAATGAAGAGAGAGCGTTATATTGGTTAGGTGTTGGTGCTCAACCTACTACAACAGTTAAAAATCTTTTATCCGGTGAAGGAATTCTCTTTAAAAGAGAGTTAATTAAGAAAGGATTATCAGAAGCTGATGTAGCAAAGGAAATGGAAGAGTGGCTAGGTAAGCGAGAAGCAAGAATAGCTGATTCTAGAAGTAAAGCTGAAAAGGCAAAAGCCGAAGCTGAGAAAGCTAAGGCTAAAGCTAAAGCAGATGAAGAAAAAGCAAAAGCAGAAGCTGAAGCAAAAGCGAAACAAGAAGCAGAAGCCGCAGCAGCTGCTGAAAACAAAGACGAAGTTGAACCGGCTCAAGCCGAAGAAGAGAAATCAGAAGATTCTAAAGAATAATTTTTCTCTTTGCCTTGCGGGGCAAAGACAACTTATTGTCTAATAATCTTAAGGTATTCCTATGAAGGAATTTATTGAATTCATCGCAAAGCATTTAGTTGACAGTCCGGATAACGTTTCTATTGAAGAAGCAACACCGGATGAAAAAACAATCGAATTGACTCTCAAAGTTGGTCAAGACGATGTTGGTAAGGTAATTGGCAAGCAAGGTAAGACTGCTCAAGCTATGCGAACTCTGCTTACTGCCATTGCTGCTAAAGATGGAAAAAGAGCAATACTAAAAATTCTTGATTAAACTTAAGTGGATTTGCAAGAATTTCTTTTTGTTGCCCAATTAAAATCTACAGTCAACAAAGATGGTTACCTGATCCTTAAGAATTATAGCGATTCTTCTGAAGTATTAGAGAACCAAAAAATTGTTTTTATCGATGTCTTTGGCGATAAAAGAAAATTTTTCGTCGAAGACTTTTATTTTTCGGGTGAACAACCCGTAATTAAGTTTAAGAATTTCGATTCTCGAGAAGATGTAAATTTTCTTGTAGGTAAAGATATTTTTGTTGAAAGAATTCATTTGCCCGATGTTAAGCCGGATGAATTTTTCATTCATGAGTATATCGGTGCGAAGATATTTAGATCATATGAGTTCTTTGGTATTCTGATTAATGTTGAAAGTTATCCGGGTAATGATGTTCTTGTTATTAGAGATCTTAACGGAAAGGAAATTTTAATACCTCTTGTTACGGATTTTATAGAACGAATTGATAAGGATAAAAAAGAAATTCATCTTAACCCGGGAATGGATCTTAACTATGATGAGATTTGATATCATATCTGCAGTGCCTGATTTATTGGTCAGTCCGATAAGTTATAGTATTATTAAACGAGCACAAGATAGAAATTTGGTTGAGATTCATATACACAATCTTCGAGATTATGCATACGATAAACATAAGCAGATTGATGATAAACCGTTCGGTGGCGGACCCGGAATGCTCCTCAAACCCGAACCGTTCTTTGAATGTATTGAAAAATTGAAAAGTGAGAGAGAATATAATCATATAATTTTTACTTCACCAAAAGGTAAAAAGTATTCTCAGAAAATCGCGAATCAACTATCACTTGCAAATAATATTTTGATTATCACAGGACATTATAAAGGGATTGATGATCGCGTAAGAGAAGTTTTTGCTACAGATGAATACTCAATTGGTGATTTTGTTCTAAGTGGTGGTGAATTACCGGCATTGGTAATCATTGATTCAGTTATCAGATTGATCCCCGGCGTTCTGAATGATAGTGAATCGGCATTAAATGATTCTCTAATGGATGGCGAAAGTGTTGAAGCACCTTATTTCACACGCCCGGCCGAATACAAAGGTTTGAAAGTTCCCGATGTATTGTTAAGCGGTAACTTTGCAAAAATAAATGAATGGAAAGAAGCACAGTCAAAATTTTTGACAGAAAAGTGGAAAAAAAATAATTCTTCGGAGTAGTTATGGATAAGATACAAGAAATACTAAAAGATCAGTTACGCACTGATTTACCGGAATTTAAAACCGGTGACAGAGTTCGTGTTCACGTTCGAGTTATTGAAGGTGATAAAGAAAGAATTCAACCGTTTGAAGGCGATGTTATAAGTATAAGAGGCGGAGCTTCAGACAAAACTTTTACAGTTAGAAAAATCTCAAGCGGTGTTGGTGTTGAAAGAATTTTCAATTACAACTCACCAAAGATTGCTAAAGTAGAAGTTGTGAAAGAAGGTAAAGTAAGAAGAGCTAAACTTTATTACTTGAGAAATCTTTCAGGTAAAGCTGCTAGAATTAAAGATAAGAATATTCAGTAGTTTTAAATTGTTTTTCTCAGCCGCTATATTTAGCGGCTTTTTTATTTTAAAGAATTAGGTGTAATTATGAAAATTATTATTCCACAAAATATTTATGCGGCTTTAATTGCAATGTCACTTCCTGATGAGTTAAAGAAGAACATTGTAGTTAAACCTTCTGCTTTGATTTGTAATGAATTACAGAACGATGCTTCGGCAATCGGATTAATACCTTCACTCGATATTTTCAAACATAGAGAACTGTATATCTCTTCTAAGCTGGGATTATCATTTGATGGTGTGCTTTCAAATACTTATATATATTTTCAACCCGATCAGCTTGGATTTACAAATTTATTCTTACGTGGTGATGTTTCGACTAATGAAATTATTTTGAGCAAAATACTTTTCTCTGAAAGATATTCTCAAGATGTAAATATTGTTTTGGATACAGCCGAATTTGATCTTGATAACAATAATTATATAGTAGTTGGAAATGAAAATTTAGACTATAATCCAATCGATAAAGGAATGAGCTTCGCTGATCAAGTCGCGTCTTTAATTGATTATCCTTATGTTAATTTTATCTGGGCATCTAAATCAGAGGGAAACTTGTTGGAGCTTCAGCAATCACTTCCCGAACTCGATAAAAAAATTGAGGACAATATTGAGAAATATTTATCTAAGATAGATATCCAAGATAATTTGTACGACTCAATTGTTGCTGAGTTGAACTCAGTTTATTTTGAAATGACTGAAAACGAAAAAGAAGCTCTTGTTGAATTGATTAAACTACCATTTTATCGCGGTATTTTTGACGAAATAATTGAATTGAAGTTTGTATAAAAAAAATCCCGCAACTATTAATTTGCGGGATTTTACAAAATGATTCGGCTTCTAAATTGCAGTATGAGAAACAGTTAATACATTAGGATTATTTCTTATTGCCGCGAGCATTTCATCTGTAGCTGATAATTTTAATTTCATCGTACAACAAGCTACTATTCCGCCGTCAAATATAATATTTTCAACTTCCTCGATATTTATTTCACCTTGTCTAAGCACATCCATAATTGATGCGAGCACACCGGGTTTATCATAATGTTTAACGACTAATTGATAATGCGCGTCAGTTATTTTAGCTCTGTTAACCCAGTGATCGATAACACCACTATTAATAAAGTCCAATATAATCTGAATTGCTTCTTCGGCAACGGCATTTTGTGCTTGATCAGTCGATGCACCAATATGATGTGTAACATAAATTCCATCCACATCTTGAAGTTTTGATTTAACTTCGCCGGATTTTTGTTCCGGTTCGTCCATGAAAACATCTAAACCAGCACGTATTCCTTTTTCTTTAACAGCTTTTATTAACGCATCTTCATCAACAACACCGGGTCTTGAAGTATTGATAAAATATGCACCATTTTTCATATAAGAAAACATCTTGTCATTAAACAAACCCTTTGTATTAGGTGTTAATGGTAGATGGAGAGAAACAACATCTGCAATTGGTAGTACTTGATCAAATTCTGAGAAATCTTTGTATTCAACTCCTTCAATTCTGGAAATATCCTTGCCGTAAACATTCATACCAAATGCTTTTGCTCGAATTGCAACCTCACGTCCGATATTTCCTAATCCTACAATCGCGATTGTTTTTCCGTATAAACCGTTAGCTTTTGAGTAAGCAGCTTTGTTCCATTTACCTGCTCTAAAATCCGAAACATTATCGGGAATTTGTCTATCTAGAGAAATAATTAATCCCATTGCTAACTCTGCAACAGCAATAGCGTTTTTACCGGGACAGTTAGCAACATAAACACCTTTTTTGTTTGCGGCAGCAACGTTTATATTATTATAACCGGCGCCTGCTCTAATAATAAGGTTTAACTTTTTTGATTTCTCTATTGTTTCTGCATTTACTACAGTAGATCTGACTACAATTATATCAACATCTTCTGCTGCTTTTGGTAAATCATTTTCTCCGAGTTTTGGTTCATAAATAACTTCGAGGTCATGATCACGAAGTTTCTGAACATATTGCTCGGGTAATTTGTCGGCAATCAATACTTTCATTTTTTCACTCATTTCATCCTCACGTTTGAATTTGATATTACTTCATCATCGGAATTTTTACACCGAATTTTTTTGCATTATTTATTGCTCTATCATATCCGGCATCGGAATGACGAATTATTCCCATACCCGGATCATAAGTTAAAACTCTCTCTAATCTTTTTTCAGCTTCTTTTGTTCCGTCGGCAACGATTACCATTCCGGCATGGATCGATTTCCCGATTCCAACACCGCCACCATGATGAATCGAAACCCAACTTGCACCACCAATAGCATTCATCAATGCATTTAGAATTGGCCAATCAGCAATTGCATCGCTCCCGTCTTTCATTGCTTCGGTTTCTCTATAAGGTGAAGCTACCGAACCGCAATCCAAATGGTCCCTTCCGATTACAATCGGGGCTTTCACTTTTCCGGATGCAACTAAATCATTAAATATTTTACCCATCTTTGCTCGATCGCCATATCCCAGCCAACAGATGCGAGTTGGTAATCCCTGAAAGTGAACTTTCTTTTGTGCCATTTTAATCCAACGGATTAATGCCTCGTCTTCAGGAAAAGTTTCCATCACTGCTTTATCGGTTTCAAATATATCATCTGGATCACCGGATAAGGCAGCCCATCTAAACGGACCTTTTCCATCGCAGAAGAGTGGGCGAATATATTCAGGTACAAATCCGGGTATGTCGAAAGCATTTATAACTCCGTTTTCTTTTGCCTCACCACGGATGTTATTCCCATAATCAAATGTAATTGCTCCTTTCTTCTGGAAATTTAACATAGCTTTTACGTGCGCTACAATTGTTGCTCTAGATTTCTGAATATATCGTTCGGGATCAGATTTTCTTAATTGAAGTGCTTCTTCAAAACTCATTCCCATTGGAACATAACCACTTAACACATCATGAGCTGATGTTTGATCGGTTAAGATATCGGGGATAATTCCTTTTTCTAAAATTGCCGGTAAAACTTCACCGGCATTACCGACAAGTCCGACAGATAACGCTTGTCTGTTCTTCTTTGCATCTAAAACTAGTTTTAATGCTTCCGATAAATCATAACTTATCTTATCAATGTAACCGGTCTCTAATCTTTTTTGGATTCGTTTTTCATCAACGTCTATACCCAAGAAAGCCGCACCATTCATAGTTGCTGCGAGCGGTTGAGCACCGCCCATTCCGCCAAGTCCGGCGGTTAAAACAAATTTACCTTCAAGAGTTCCGCCAAAATGTTGATTAGCGCATTCGGCAAATGTCTCATAAGTTCCCTGAAGAATTCCTTGTGTGCCGATGTAAATCCAGCTTCCTGCGGTCATTTGTCCGTACATTGTTAAACCAAGATTTTCCAGACGTCTGAATTCGTCCCAATTTGCCCAATCGGGGACTAGCATTGAATTTGAAATTATAACTCTTGGTGCATCAATGTGAGTTTTAAAAATTCCAACCGGTTTGCCGGATTGAACTAAAAGAGTCTCATCGTTTTCTAATTTTTTAAGTGATTCAATAATTGCATTGTATGATTCCCAATTTCTTGCTGCTTTACCTGAACCACCATATACAATTAATTCTTCGGGTTTTTCTGCGTTATCAGGATCAAGATTATTCATTAACATTCTCATCGCGGCTTCTTGAATCCAGCCTTTGCATGATAAATCTGTTCCTCTTGGAGATCTAATTTCTTTTTTATCTGAATCCATTTTAATCACTAAAGTGAATTAATAAAATATTTTTATACTGTTTCAGCATTGATTTTAACAGCCACTTTTTTAGAAACCAACTTTTGTCTACTTGTTTCTCTAAATTTTTTACATTCTCTTTTAGGTTTACTGAAAGTCTTGTTGATTCGTCTTTGGTAAGTTTTGTTTCTTCATTACCTTCTTGTAGTTTTTCTAAAAGAGATTGAAAAACCTTTATTTCACGATAAAACTTTTCGTCCGAAGAGAGTTGGTTTAAAACTTGTTTACAAAAAGTGGTAAGTATTTTCCTTTCGTTTGAATCAAACGAATAACTGTAATTCTTGAAAAGTTTCTTTGCCATAATTATTCTTTCAAAGACAGAAGCTTTTCTCTTATACTTTGATAACCGGGTTTAATAACATCGTAGATATATTTCAGCCTTTCATCATAAGGTATAAAGGCAGATTTCATCGCGTTTATATTTAGCTTTTCGATGTCGTCCAAACTAATATCAAACATTTCGGTTGCTGTAAGATATTCTTTTGTAAGAGTTGTATCGCTCATTAACCTATCATCAGTATTAAGAAAAACTCTGAATTTCTGTTTAAATAGTTTTATAAATGGGTGATTTTCTAATTTATCGACTGCACCTGTATGAACATTACTCAATAAGCAAATTTCAATCGGAAGTCTTGTATCTAAAACATATTGAGCCAATTCACCAAGAGCAATTACGTTACCGTCTTTATCAAAGCTTATATCTTCGGTTAATCTAGTTCCGTGTCCGATTCGGTGGGCACCACAAAATTGAATTGCCTGCCAGATAGATTCTTTACCAAATGCTTCCCCAGCATGAATTGTTATGTGAAAATTTGCTCTTTGAATAAATTGAAATGCATCTACATGTTTTTTTGGCGGATACCCACCTTCTTCGCCTGCTAAGTCAAATCCAACAACCCCTTTATTCCGAAAATTAACTGCTAGTTCTGCGATCTCCAAAGTATTTTTCATATTGCGCATACCGCATAGAATTAAACCGAACCCTACTCCGAATTTTTCTTTCCCTTCATTCAATCCCTCAAGAACGGCATCAATAACATCGTCATAATGCAAACCCTTTTCGGTATGAAAAACCGGAGCAAAACGAGTTTCGATATAACAAACTCCGTCTTTTGACATGTCCTCCATCATTTCAAATGCAATTCGTTTTAACGAATCCTTAGTTTGCATCAATGCTATTGTGTGTTCAAATCCTTGCAGATACTCAACAAGATTACCTTTATTTGCTCCTCGGTGAAACCAATCAGCCAATTCACCCGGATCTGAGGTAGGCAACCTTTTATATTTATATTCTTTGGCTAATTCAACAATAGTTTCAGGCCTTAATCCACCATCAAGATGGTCATGAAGTTGAACTTTTGGGGCTAATTTTATTATTTCTTCTGTTTTCATATTTATTTTCCTCTTTCTCAAAAATATCCTTTTAGTGTCCGAAAATCAATTTATAACGGTCAAAATCGGCTTTTATTATGGATCTTGAAATATGATAAAATTGAAAAAAAAATCACCATTTCTGAAGATTGTATCAAACAATATGCTGTTAATTGGATTAATTAATCTTGATTATCGGGTCTCAAATTGGTAATTTTCTCGACAGATTAAACTAAAATTCTTATAAAAGGGAGAAATAATGAAACGTGTTATTGTAATAATAAGTTTATTGGCGATGATATTTGGAATAACCGCTTTCCAATGTGCATCGACTGAAATCACAAGCGCCCGTTTGTATATGCAGCAAGATAATAATGAAAAGGCAAAAGAAGCTTTGATGAGAGAGATCCAAGCAAACCCAAAAAGTGATGAGGGTTATTATCTGTTAGGATACTTATATGGCGAAGAAGGTGATTATGCTAAGATGACCGAGTATTTCGGAAAATCTATTGAAATCAGTAATAAATTTGCTAAAGAAATTCAGGACAGTAGAAATTATCACTGGGCTGATAACTTTAATAAAGGTGTTGCATTCTTTAACCGTGCAGCTCAAACCAATAATGAAGATTCTACACAAATGTTTTTTGATAAATCGATTGAGAGATTTGAAAACGCAATATTAGTTCAACCTGATTCAACAGATACTTATAAAAATCTTACCTTTGCTTATATCAATGCCGGTAGAATTGACGAAGCTGTTGAACCGTTGAAAAATCTAATCGCTAAAGAAGGTTCTGCGGAATCTTACACAATGCTTGGAGAGATTTATATTACACAAGGACAAAATTTGAAATCAGCATTTCAGACTTCTGGTGATGCTGCTGATAGTATCAAGGCTAATCAAAAGTTTGAAGAAGCTGTTAGTGTGCTTGAAAAAGGCCATGATAAATACCCAAACAACGGTGAAATTCTTCTCTTCTTATCAAATGCGTATATCAATGCAAATAAATTAGATATAGCAATGAATGCCTTTAAAGAAGGTGTTGCCCAAGATCCTAACAATAAATATTATAGATATAACTATGGTGTTTTATTATTAGAAGCGAATGATTTTGACGGTGCCGAAGATCATTTCCTAAAAGCCATTGAACTTGATCCGGATTATTCAAACGCAATTTACAATTTAGCGGCTACTTATGTTAAATGGGGAACACAGTTAAGGGATAAAGCTGAAGCAGATGGTGTTGAAGATGATTCATTTAAAGAAAAATTCAACTTAGCTCTTCCTCATTTAGAAAAGTATTTGGAACTTAATCCTGATGATGCACAAATTTGGGAACTACTCGGTCGTGTTTATGCAAATTTAGGTATGACCGAAAAATCAATGGAAGCCTTTGACATGGCTGACAAGAAAAGATAATTAATTAGAAATTTATTATATATACCCACATATCTGATTAGGTGTGTGGGTTTTTTATTGGAGGAAATATGAGTCAACAAAATGATCCGAAATCACAACAGTTAAAAATTGAATTGGGTGAAAAAGAAGCAGAAGGTATTTATTCAAATCTTGCAATAATTACTCATTCACCTGCAGAGTTTGTAATTGATTTTACTAGGGTTGTTCCAGGCGTTCCAAAAGCAAAAGTGCTTTCAAGAATTATTACAACTCCACAACATGCTAAAATGCTTCTGAAAGCTTTACAAGATAATATAGGTAAGTTTGAAAATAGGTTTGGCGAAATAAAGTTAGAAGGTCAGCCAGGTCATCAGTTTGGTTTTACGAATGTCGATAAAGATAGTACAATAAATTAATTGTAGATGTGTTCTCCTATTTGCTATTATTGTATAATTAATTGTAGTCTTTTTATAACCAATTAATTATTTTGAGATAGCTTCAGTTTTTGATCTGAAACACAATTTAGTAATTTGAGATTACTTTATTTTCCGGTACAAAACCGAACATAAAAAGGCAGGGCACACATGAAAAAAATTATACTATTTATTCTGCTGGTAGGATTTTATTTACCGATACATTCACAGTCTTACCAAGTAGATTTGCAAGTCGCATCGTTTTCCGAAATGGATTTTGCCCCATTCATTTTCTCAAATGATTTATCCGGTGCTCCGAGAATATTTTCAATTTCAATTTTGCCTGAACAAGGTAATGTGAAAATTAGAGGAGAGTTGTTTTGGAAACAAAATCCCAATTCTTCTTATGAATGGTTATTGACTTTTAGAACTAGAGTATTTCCCGCCCGTTCATTTTTTAATACTGATTTGGGGACATCCATACCTTTAGGCAGGGGACAAAGTGATGGAGATCTAATAG
>QZJX01000035.1 GCA_003599395.1 Ignavibacteriales bacterium
AAAGAAATCATTCCTTTTACCCATTCTTGCGATTTCATAATTGGCTTTATCAAGTTCAATTTTTTCGGAAGCCCATAATGCATACATCAAACTTTTTTGAGAAAGCTCTGCACATTTTTCTTTATCACTTTTAGATTTGGTTGCATCTTCAAAGAGAGTTTGAGAGAAGGCATGAAGTCCAGCAGATTCAGTTGAAGGTTTCCAACCGTTCTTTGAATGAAGTTGAACTCTGCTTTCGTTTCGTGCAACTCGGCTTTTGGCAAATTCGTATTGTAAAATAAACTCTTGTGATTTCCCTTCCGGTGGAAGTTCATAAAATTCGCCACCATTATCTGCCGTTATGTTTGTATAACCGAATCCTTCTACATTCCATCTTGCGTTGATTCCGAATTTTTGTTTTCCTTTAGAATCAGAGATTTTAATTCCATCCGAACCAAGCTTGATGTTTGAATAAAAAGTATCCCAATCTTTATCTGTAGCCCAAACTAAATCATATAAATGAGGACCCATTCCTTTTTGAACAAACACCGGCTTAAAAATGAGTTCTCCGCCCAGCGTACTTTTAGGAGCACGGGAAGAAGTTAAAATTGTTGGGGCAGATAAGATTGAATTAGCCGCGGCAATTGTTCCGACACTTCCGATCAATGTATTTTTAATGAAATTTCTTCTATCCATTATTGACTCAAATTAGTTGTTTGATGAAATCGTGGTTCTTTCATAATAAACAAGAACCAATAAGCAGAAAGTGCGGCAAAGAATCCGGCTAATGCGAAAACAGGAATGTATCCGAATAAATCTGCAAGCCATCCGGCGAAAATTCCGGATAGAACAAACGGTACAGTAATAACATGTGTTAGCGCTACATAAGTTGATGTTTCTTCAGATGGCGATAACTCTGCAATAATTGTTATTCGAGAAACTTGGATTAGAGCAATTGTCATGGCAGAAAAAACAAATACAGAGTAATAAAGAAAAAGAGTCTGGGTGATTAGTGCAAGTATGCATGCAATAACTGTAAATACAGCTCCGAAAAACAAATTTAATCTGTGTCCGTATTTATCCGACAAATAACCAAAAAGCATGCTTGCAAATATTGTAGCGCTCATCATTACAATAGTAAAATCTCCTGCATAACCAGCTGTAAGATCAAATTTATCGAAAGCATACACCGTATAAAACGCATTAGCCATTCCGGCAAGAATCATTAATATATCCGCAATAAGAAAATTTTTATAATTTTTCTGAGTTTCCAGAATTTGCGGAAGACTTCTTAAAAATTCTTTCCAATGAATTGCTTTTGCAGCAGAGTTAATTTTTTCTTCCTTGAGAAACGAAAGAAAGAGATATGAGATCATCATAATTGAAAACGCTACTATGAATAACAGAGAAAAATTAGCCGGGTACTGAACATTATCAAGAACTTGTTTTGCAGTGTACCCGGCAAAGATACCCATCACAGCACCAAGAGTGACCCGGAATGCAAACAACCTACCACGTATATGAGTCGGAGTAATTTTTGTAAGCAAATCAAACCATGCAGGCAAATTCATTCCACCGCCTAAAGCAGCGATTAGGAATCCACCAAAGAATATTAATAACCCTAAATTTGTTTCTACTTTATCTATAACAAAAAAACTTAATAGTGCTAACAAGAACCAAGGTAATCTTTGAGCTAATGCAGTAACCATCATAATCTTTTTCTTATTAGATCTTTTGCGAACAAAATTTGCTGTAAAGATCTGTGGTAAATGGAACCCAATTGCCCAAAGTACCGGAATTAAACCGACTGCTAAATTTGTGCCACCGATTTTTTTTACGTAGACAGGGATCACGGTATTTAGTGCAACAAAGTTCATGGCAAATGCAAATACTGCTCCATCAAATACATTTAAGATAAAATTACGCTTGACGTTGCCAGACCAGTTATAAGAAGGAAGCGAGAATTTACCCACAGTAAACCTTAACCTCCTTAGCTTTCAAACTGAAAGAGCATGTAACTCCATCATCTGTTTTATTAAGATTCAGTTTTTCACCGGTAAACTGCTCGATTAACTTAACTTCTTTATCATAATTAAATGTTACAGAAGTGCTAATATCTTTTCCCTCTTTGTTCTGAAGAATAAGCATCAAACTCTTACCGTCTTTTAATGTATCTACTCTTACTTTCACGTCATCTTTTACTTTAGGTTTATTAAGTTCGATTGCATGTTCAATTAAAGACGGGAAAAGTCTGCCGATTTCATCAATGCCTTTTCTGTGATAATTCATTCCGGCATACGAACCGATTTGTATAGCTTTTCCTTTTCCATAACTTGCAATCGTGATTGCCGCTTTACCATCCTCAAATTTTGCTAGTGCTTCGGCACCGTTGATCTCAAAAGTTTCTTTAACAAAACTTCCGATCACTTTTGCACCTTTTTTGAGTAGAGGCAAATCAGCAGTTAATTCTATTTCCACTTCATTATTCTCATCTGCGGGTTCAACATTACGCTGTTTAATTCCGAATACTTCGTGAAGTCCATAACCGGGAACAGTTTTTTCGTGATGACCATTTTCTTTGTTCCATCCGGCAGTATAACTTTCGCTTAAAACAACTCCGCCTTTTTTAACCCAAGCATTTATTTGTTCAGCAATCTTTTTGTTAATTAAATAAGGGAAAGGAAGAACAAGAACTTTATAGTTATCGAGTTCACCATTTTCAAAGTCTTTCGGATGTAAAAAGTCACTTGTAATGTTTCTTTCATAGAGTGCTTTGTGTATTCCTAAAATGGAATCGGTTGCACTTCCTTCTCTGCCGGTTGAAGCCCAAGCAAATACTTGGTTTTCGGGATTATACATAATCGCCACTTCAGCTTTTTCCGGTTCGCCGTCCATCACTAAATCAACATTTTTATTTAAGACTTTTCCGACTTCGGCATAAGCTTTTAAGTTTGAAGTTTCGTCTCCATCGAGATAAGAAAGTCCCCATGTTGGGGCTTCTCTTCCGAGAATTTCGGGGCGATACTGCCAAAAGATGAATCCTTTTTGATTACCGGCAACACCGCTGAAAATGAATTTCTTAATATCATCTGCATCAATTATATCCGGCAAATTAAGTGTGTAGCCGGGAAGCATTAACATTTCAGCGGAGATAACAGGTTTGCCTCTCGCACATGAGCGTAGTATATCAATCATTGCAGCGTCATCCATTTGTGTAAAACCATGCAAGTCACCGTATTGCCCTACATTCCAAGGATCGCTTGCTGTTGAAGTAACGGGAAATCCTTGAATGAAAACGTGATGACACATTAAAGGATGTTTTCCTTTGTCAATCTCTTTTGCTACTTCAAATCTTTTCTTAACATTTTCACCGAGAGTGTAAACGAAAAACATTCTCCAATCAATCATATCATTGAATGTATTTCTTGTTAACGGAATTTCAGCTTGCTCAAATGATGTATAATTTCTATTCCAGCTTATGTTTAATTGTTCGATTGAATCATACTTTGTGCTTAACCATTTTTTGAATTTAGTTTTGCAGTTATCACAGAAGCAGAGCATATCGCCCATTTTGTTTAAGTCGTTTGCATAATCCCGCATCTCTGCCATGCTGCTTGTCAATTCCGGTTCGCTGCCTACATTCCAAATTTCAAGAGCTGGATGATCTTTATATCTTTCTACTGATGCTGCCAAGAAATCGAAAAAGTGTTTGCTTACACCATCGTGATTAAAACAGTAACCAAGTCCGCCAATTTGACGATGCGGCTGAGTCTGCGGACCGATTTTTCTTCCGCTTAAAGTTACCATCGACGCATCTTCATATTTTTCATAAATCCAAGCCGGAGCAACATCAAAAATTGTATTAAGCATAACCTTTAAGTTATACTTCCGTGCTAAGTCCATTAACTCATCAATGTCGTCAAAATAATATTCACCTTCAGCTGGATTATTCCATCGCCACTGAATCCAATATTTTATCGTATTAAAACCGAGTTCAGACATTCGCTTTAAGTCACGATCCCAATCCTCACGATGCGGTGAGGGAGCTCTATAATATTGAGAACCGAATGGAACGTAATTTCCTTTTATAAGATTTATCATTAATAACTCCGTAAATTTTTATATCACAAATTGAGATAAATGTTTGAGTCCTAGCTGCAAACCTTTCTTTGTTTTCTCAACCGAACCTTCCCAAACCGGGTCTTCATGCTCGATTGAAAGAACATTATCATATCCTTCTTCTTGTAAAGCTGAGATAAATTTCTGCCAATCTATTTCTCCCCAGCCTGGCATTCTGTAACGCCACCAGCCGGATTTCCAAGGTGTCGGATCTATTTGTTTTCCGAAGAGACCGTAACTGTAAACTCCGTCATCTAAGATTTCTGTATCCTTTGCGTGAGCGTGAAATATTTTTGATTTGAATTCTCTTAATGCTGCAATGTGGTCAATGCCGAGCCAGTATAGATGTGAGGGATCAAAGTTCAATCCGAAATTATCACTCGGTACTTCGTTGAATAATGCTTCCCAAAGTTCAGGCGAATATGCGTAGTTGCCCGGAAGTCCGAATTGAACCCAGTTTTCCATCGGACAGTTTTCAATCATTATTTTTCTGCCGTTATCTTCAGCATACTTTAATATGTCACGAAAAACTTCACCGATTTCTTTCATATTTTCCGTCGGTGTCTTATCGGGTCTGCTACCGACAAATGTACCAACCAATTCAACATCAAGCATTTCAGCGGTATCAATAACTTTTTTAAGATGGTTAATGTAGTATTCTCTCTTCTTTAAGTCCGGATGAAGATTGTTATCGTAATAAGCCATTGCAGAAATTTCCATATTGTGTTCTGCAAATAAATCCTTAACTCTTTTTGCATCATCTTTCGTAAAGTTTGCTGCATCAATTTGACGAGCTTGATAATCTCTATCGCTTTCAACAGGCCAAGCCGCAAGTTCGAGTGTTTGGAATCCGGCATCAGCCGACCACTTTACCATTTCTTCCAAACTCAAACTCGGGAAACAAGCTGTGATGTAACCTAATTTCATTTTATACTCCGTTTTATTTTTCAATTCAAGCATTTCAATTTATTGCCGTCTGCTTCAGCAGACGGTATCAGTAATAACTGTAAACTTTCAGGGCTTCAGACCCATATACTTTTTAACAATGTGGCTAAAGCCAAAACCAAGGATAATTCTTTGTAACCCGTCGGTTAAAACCGACGGCAATTGATTTTTTCTAGACCTCAACCCACTTCTGTTCTTTGTTGCTTTTCAAAATTGCTTCTACAATTTTGTTTTCAATGTGTCCGTCCGTGAATGTGGGGAAATCCGATTTTTCTTTTTGCGGATCTTTTCCCTCACGAATGAATTGATAGAAGTTTGCAAATAAATTTTTTGGTCCATCAGGATAACCTTCAGGATGTCCGCCGGGATAACTCGCATACTTTCTTACACTCTCGTCAATCAACGCAGGGTCTTTAATAAGTATTTCATTTGGTTTCTCTCGATAACCAACCCACATTTCATTCGGTCTTTCTTGATTCCACGAGATTGCTTTTTTACTTCCGTCAATTTCAAAACTAAAATGATTTTTTCTTCCAGCACTAACTTGCGAAACAGTGAATACACCTTGCGTTCCGTTTTCAAATTGAATTAGGACGGAACCTGCATCTTCTGTGTTGATTTCAATTTCTTGATAATCGGTTGAACCGCTTTCTTCCTTCCCCTTAAATGTTGCTACTTGTTTTGTAGGTTTTTTTCGTTTCTTGTGAATCGTTACCAAATTTGCGAAGACACGTGTAATTTTTTGTCCAGTTACAAATTGAACAGTATCACACCAATGCGAACCAACATCAGCAATTGCGCGTGAAGTACCACTCAACTCGGTTTCCAATCTCCAATTGTAATCGGTATCGTAGTAAAGCCAATCCTGTAAATAATTTCCGTGAACTAAATAAATATCGCCGAGATTTCCTTTTTCAATCTCAACTCGTGCGTTCTGCACCAACGGATAAAATCTATAATTGAAGTTGATTCCGTTGACTACATTTTTCCTTTTCAATAGTGCTAAAAGTTGATCAGATTCATTTGCAGTAAGAGTTAACGGTTTTTCAGAAAGAATATGTTTGCCTGCTTCGATTGCAGCTTTATTTATTTCAAAGTGAAGAAAGTTAGGAGTACAGTTATGTATTACTTCAACTTCATCATCATTCATTAATTCTTGCCAATCTTTATAATACTTTGGAATATCATATTTTGATTGTAATTCACTTGCACCGGTTTTATCATCGGAAGCAATTGCAACAACATCAACTCCACCGATTCTCTGCAGTGCTTCGATGTGCGCACCGCCCATAAATCCCGAACCGATAACCGCTGTTTTAATACGTTTCATAATTACTCCTTGTTTAATCTTTTTGCTCTTTCAATCATCTTGCGAGTTTCAGGTGTATCCATTTCTTGTTCATAGCTATAGAGACTTAATGACGGAATGACATTCAACTTTGCATATGATTCCTCCTGCAGTTTGAACATCGGATCGGATGTGTGTTTGGTTAAAAGATGCGCCATAAACTTTGTGTAATCACCAAACAAATAAGATGAAATTGGATGAACGTTTCGCCATTGAACTCTGTCATCCATTCCATGAACTTCGGCAATACTGTCAATGCCATGAATTTGAACAACCGGCAGTCTCGGCAGAACTCTTTCGTTAATACCTTCTCCAGCAAAAAGTACCCTTGGGAATTCTTCTTGCAATCGTTTAATATGATCGTGCATTCCTTGAATAAAATTCGGTCCTCGATTATTGTTAAATGCAAGCAGTGTTTGATCGACAAATACTGCATCGAGTTTATACTTGTTAATTAAATCTCCGAGAACTTTAGTCATCAAATCTCCCCATTCATTGTAACCTGGATTCATATAAGCAAAGAAAGGTTCGGGCAGCCAATCACCATCGATATCTAATCCCCAAGTAAGTTCTCGTCCCCATGGATCGGTTGTTGTAAACTTTTTGTATTCTTCATACAAAGGATGAACAAAAGTCATTGCCAAAATATTTGTGTGAATCATTACTTTATAGCCGAGTCTATGTGCAGTATCTACAAGAACTTTGAATTTTTCAGGTCCACCACATTGTTCACTTGGATCATAGTTTGGAGCATTTGAATCAACTCCGTTCTGAGCATAGCCGGGCAAGTATAGCAAAGTTTGATTTGGATCGTGTAGTTTTTTCCAATCATGAAGTCGGTCAACTATTTGATCAAATGTATGATGAGCTTTAGTTCCTTTTCTTGCTCCCCAAGGTTCAAGAATAAAATTTATATTTTCCATCCACTCGGGATAATGTGGATGTTTTTTGTAATCAACCAAGTTGAAATTTTCCTTCATCCATTTCTTGTGAATATTAACACCACGTTTCCAATCACCTTCAAATGCTTCAATAAAGAATTCATATTCAAGATGATTGGAATTAAGGGGAGCTGCGGCTTCTTGTCCGAATGTAATTTCAAAATTCTTTTTAGTTTTACTTACTCTTAACAACTTCAATTCGTTTGATTTATCTTCTGACCGGAAAATCAATCCGCCGTTTGTAGTTTTCCCAATTACAAATTGTGAATTCCACCAAAATGGATATTTATAAGAGAGAGAACTTCCTTGCGGCATATCCTTGCTGATTGATTGTCCGCCAAGAGCCGGAACTAAAACTTCATCAAAATCAAATCCGTTTAATTTCCATTCAACCAACCAAATCGGTCGAGGTGCATCGACTTTAATTTTAACCAGAACTCCGTTAGTTGATTTAATAAATTCAACTGTATAGGAATATTCATTTCTGTCATCCGCAAAATACAATTGAATTGAATCTTTAGTTTTTTCAACTGATTGAATTGACTGTAGCACTGCCGGATCCGATACAGCGTTGTGAGTTCTAATAATTAGAGACTGTTCACCAGCCGCACAAACCTTTGTGCTTTCTTTTAAAATAAAAAGACCATCAATTGAAAAGTCTTCTGCAAAATCGATTCGCAATGAATCTGACTGAATGTTTGTCCTCATATTAACCGTAATTGTTTTTCAAAATTGAAGTTCGATTTCTTTTATATCTTTTTTGTAAACGTCTTCGTTAGGTGTTCCTTTTTTAAATATCACAAAGTAAGATGATTCTTCTTTTCCAATTGGCAGACATGCTCCGTGCCAAACTGCTTTATCGATTACTACAGCTTCACCGATATCAACTTGAAATGCCTCAGATTGTTCTTCGGCTTCGCCTTCTTTTAATAACGGAAGAACAAACGGCGCATCAATCGGAATTAAAATTTCGGGAGTGTCAAGATGCCGCTCCATTCCGTTTATAATACTTTTCGGTTGTTTGTAAACCGTACATATCCCGATTTCTGTTGCTCCATCAATTTCATAATTTGCAATATCCGACCAAAATTTAAAATCCGTGGCCTGTGCTGTCGGTTCACCTTTGGGTGACTTAACTACCTTACCGAATTTTATGAAGTTGTCTTCGGTTATTGGTTTTGAGTTTATTGTAATCATAATTCTTTGTAATCTATTTAACTTATTAAAATAACTCATCCCCCTTTCATTCCCCCTTCTCTTACAAAGAGAAGGAGGACACAGGGGGTTGAGTTTAACAATTATTTCTTAATTTCCATCACTGCTATTTTTCCGCCTTCAAGAGTTACATTTTTTACAACAGTTTGATTATCGGATTTTTCGATAGATGTAAATTCACTGCCTTCACCAAGTTCGTTGTAAAGTGTCCCTGTTCCCGTTAAAGCTGACGGGATTGTGTAACTAACTGTTTCTACGCGGGTATCTTTAACCATTCCGGTTTTGTCGTCCGTTCTCTTATCATATTGAACAGTTTGCAGCCAAGCAAATAAAATCACATCACCGTTTTCTCTTTCGAATGCAACGTAACGACTGTCACTTTTTTCATCTGCACTTGATACCACACTTTCACTGATACTCTTTATAGGATCAGCGAACAATTCATTTACAAAGATCAATGCTTGGTTTGCCGGTTTGGGTGAATGATCTGCCCAGGCAATACCAAGGTGTTTGTTATTATAAATATCACCAATTACTTCATCACTCGGTGGTAAGTCCTTTATTTCATACCAAGCCATTGCATCTATTTGTCCGGTCGAGCGAACAAGAGCAATTCTTTTAACAATATCAACAGCTTGATAATTTGGGGTGTGTTCATATTCATAATATGCTGTATAGGAATCTGACACCATAGATCCTTGACGGAAAGTACTGTAACCGACTTCAGCCATCCAAATTGGTTGGTTGTTGCCATATTTGGCAACTACATTATATACATCGTTTACATAGCTTGTAATTTCTTCAACAGGATTTTTATGCCAGGTCTCAAAATAGTTATGGCAATTTACTATATCGACATAAGGACTTAATCCATGATCTTCAAAAAGTGATTGAATCCATTCGGGTCTATAAGCAATTCCACCCAAAACAATTTTAGCTTCGGGGTCAGCTTTTCTAACAGCATCGGCTCCAATTTTATGAAACTCTGCAAATTGTCCGACATCTTGAGTTCTCCAGTAAATCCATATATCGGGTTCGTTCCAAAGCTCCCAAGTTTTGATCCATTTTTTATAACGTGTAGTAAGGTCAAACATGAACTCTCCCCATTCTTCCATATCAACCGGCGGGATATTCCAATATAATGCTGAGTCAACTGGTTCGGTTGAATTCCAGGCGGGAGTATAGCAAACATAAGGTATCATTGTAATACCGTATTCTTCAACACCGGTTTTTACGAAGTCATCCCAAAAGAGCCAATCGTATTTATCTTTTTCATACTCGATTGCATCCCATCCGAATGATATTCGCAAATATTTTATGCCGGATCTTTTCAACAATTCAAAATCATTTACATAAATATCTCGAGTAGTTGTTTCTTCAGGCCAGTCTTCACATAGTCCAAGCGGCATTGTGTAATAAGCTGTGTTGTTCTTTACGGTTAATTCACCGTACATCAACTTATCTTGAATTGCTTTTTCTTCGTCGGGCGCGCATGCGAAGAGAAGCATTCCGGTTAAAATGATTAATAATATTTTTTTCATTGTTTTCTCCGTTTTGTATTTGATTGAAACTTTTGTGATTTCTTAATATTTGTGTCCACTTCTATGTGTGTTGCATACTTTTTTTTGCCCCGACTTTTAAGTCGGGGATTAAGATTGCCAACTTATCTCTGGGCTTTAGCCCCATCCTTGGCATTTAATGGGACTAAAGTCCGTATAGTTTGTTGCTATTTCCCCCGTTCACTAAAGTGAACGGCAATTATTTCTTTCAACGAACAAATCCTTATTAGCTTACTTCCTCATTCCAAAAATCTTTTCGCCAAGCGAATTGTTCCAACTCTTTGATTTCATCTTTTGGAAAATAATTTCCGTTACTTACCGCGGTGTTCATTTCCGCCTGCTTGATATTTCTAATCCCCGGGATTACAGTAGACACTGCATCGTTACTTAAACAAAATTTTAATGCAAATTCAGCAATTGATAAGTTAGGATGTTTTTCATCTTTATATTTTTTTATCTCGCTAACTTTATCAACAACCGCTTTCAAATTATTTCCGCGGAAGTAATGCTGTCTTACATCACCTTCGGGAAAAGTTGTAGCCAAATTATACTTACCCGTTAAAGCACCTTCATCAAAGGGAACACGAACAATTACTCCGATGTTATTCGCTTTACAAACTTTTAATGTATTCCAAGCCGGAAACTGTTCGAATAAATTATAAATCAGTTGAATCGAATCGATTTTTCCTTCTACCACAGCTCCATCGATAAAGTAAGGATCGATGTCGGGAACCGAAGCTCCGGATGCTCTTATTTTGCCATCCTTCTTTAATTTCTCAAATGCTTCAAACCATTCAAGTTGGTCATTAAAGCGCATTGACCAAGTATGAAATTGATAAACATCAATATAATCGCGCTGTAGTCTCTTTAATGATTTTTCACATTCTT
>QZJX01000008.1 GCA_003599395.1 Ignavibacteriales bacterium
CCTTGAATGCGATGTTTATGAAGTTCCGAATGATGTCGTGTGGGAAGAATCAACATGGCTTACACCGAAATATGTTAGAGAAAATTTTGTGCACTCCATGAGTTTGACAGAGACAGCCAGTAATTTTAATTACAGTGTTGAAATTAGCGGTGAAAATATAGCAAGGATTGTGTCTAATCCTTCAAATGGTTTTGTGTTTATAAAAAAATCCAACGATGATAAAATTTTAAAAGTACCATGTGTGGATTTCAATAACAATGATTTTGGATTTAGAATACAATACAACTAGTTAATTTCTTATTCCCATCATTTCTTTTGGCGGATAAAGCGATAATATTTTACGAACGCTTTCTTTAATTTTCTCTTCGAGATTTTCCGAAGTTAAAACGTTTTTACTCCAACCGCGCCAAACAATCTGGTTGGTATTAATATCTACAAAATCTATAATCAACATTCCCTCTTCAGCTGAGTCAAAGTAATCGTTCCAATCCTTGAGACTCTCAACGTTTTCATAAACATTATCGTTCAATGCAGTATGCCAAGTTATGCCAAAATCAGCGCGGTGTTCGTTTTTTCCGACACCACTTTTTGTCAACTCGCTTTCTATTGCTTCTCTAACTAAGTTAAACGTAAGTGACGGCATGGCGACGCCGTTGGGTCTTTGGGGAAGTGTCTTGATGATTTTATATGAAGTATACTCTGTAAAATTGAAAGCGCTATCATAATCTGAATTTACAGTTATTGTCGAACACGAAGTAAAGAGTAAAATGATAAACAAAAACAGAATCGATCGAGACATAAATTTCCTTTTAATTAAGAATTTGCTTTCATAAGTTAAGACCTCTTGTTGAGAATAACCATGCTGATAAAAAATTTTGACTTGTGTCGAATAACGGATTATATTCTCAGTATCCTTTCTAAGCCATAAGCTTTGACAACTAATAATAATTTATATAGGAGTTTACATGAATCGACTTACATACTTTTGCATATTTCTAATTTTCTCTTCTTTTGTCATTGCCCAAAATACTCTAACACCCGATCAATCATTAGAAGAACTTAAAGCGGGTAATAAAAGATTTATAAGCGGAGAATTTTCAACTAAAAATTACATGGCCGAAGTAGAGGAGACAGCCCACGGGCAAAACCCCTATGCTGTAATTGTAACTTGTTCGGATTCTCGTCTTCCGGCTGAAATAATTTTTGATGAGTCAATCGGAAAACTATTTGTAATCCGATTGGCAGGAAATGTGGTTGACAGCGCTGCGCTTGGAAGTATTGAATACGCCGTTAAATATCTTAACTCGAGTTATATATTAATGTTAGGACACACTCATTGCGGCGCTGTTCATGCTGTAGTTGGAGGAGGAAGTTATTCTCCATCAATAACTGCTCTCGCAAAAAAGATTGTACCAGCATTTGAAAATGTTAAATTAAAAAATGTTGACGAAGAAGATTTATTAGAAGAAACGATAGAAGAAAATGTTCATTTGCAATTAAAAGTCATTTCATCAATGAGCGAAATAGTATCTACCCGTGTTGCTGAAGGCACGGTTAAAATTGGCGGCGGTGTTTATGACATATCTACCGGCAAGATTCATTTTTTGGAAGATTAGACTTTCTAAAAATTAATCTATCCGTTTTTGGAAACGCATTACGCTTAAACTTAAGATCAATACACCAAGCCCGAGCATTGCCAAAAGTTGTATCCAAAGATCGGCAAGGCCGATTCCTTTTAATATAATTCCGCGGATGATAGTCATAAAATATCTAAGCGGAATTATATATGTAATTGCTTGAATAATTTCAGGCATATTTTCAATTGGGAATGCAAAACCGGAAAGAAAGACCATCGGCATCATTATCAAAAAGATTGCGAGCATCATCGCCTGCTGTTGCGTCTTTGAGATTGTTGATACGAACAATCCGAGTCCGAGTGTTGATAAAATAAAAACAAAAGAAGAAATTAAAAGAAAAATTGCGCTCCCCTTTACCGCAATCCCAAATATTATATTCATTGCAGTAATTACTAATATCACTGCAGCAAATCCCAATAGTGTAAATGGAATAAGCTTACCGATTATCATTTGTATTGGCTTAATTGGTGTTACAATTAACTGCTCAAGTGTCCCGATTTCTTTTTCTTTAACTATTGCTAACGATGTTAAAATTAATGTTATGATCATTAACAACAGCGCAACTATTCCCGGCACCATAAAATTTCTAGTCTTTAATTCTGGGTTGTACCAAACACGAGTTTCCGACTGAACTGAGCCAACAGGAATAAGTTGTAGTCCGAGTTTATTTCGTATGTCGGTTACAATTTCTTTGGAATATCTTTGAGTTATGCCTTGTAAATATCCGGCAGCAATCGAAGCCGTGTTGCCATCCGATCCGTCAAAAATTGCTTGAACTTGCACGGTCTCTCTTCGATTGATTTTTTCTTCGAATCCTCGGGGTATTACCAAGCCCATTATTACTTCTGCGTTATCGATGTGTTTAGTTAATTGATCATAGTTATCAACATAATAATCAAATGAGTAATACCCGGTCGATTCAAAACTTTCAACATACTTTCTGCTTGCTTCGGTTTTATCCATATCATACACTGCAGTATGAACAACATTTACATCAAAGTTTGCCGCGTAACCGAGGAAGATTAGTTGAATAATAGGTGCAACTAAAATCATAGCAAACATCTTCGGATCACGTTTGAATTGTAAAAACTCTTTTTGTATGAAGCAAATTATAGTTTTCATTTTTTTGCGTATGCTTAATCTCCGAGCTCGTTTGCTAAGAAGTTAGAAGAAAGGAGCTAGGAGATAGAATTTTCATTATTCTTTTTTATTGAGTTTGTATAACCATTAATTAATTTGCCGATTTCATTTGTTGGATCAATCAAATCATCAATTTTGCAGTACTTTAAATCCCTTGCTAAGATTAAGTAATATTTTAATTCTTCAAGGGAACCTTCAGCCACATTGAAAAATCTAAGTTTATCTTTGGGTGTTTTCTTTTTGTAGCCCTCAGCAATGTTAGCTGGAATTGAAATTGCTGAACGCCTCATTTGAGAAGTTAAAGAATATAATTCTTCTTTGGGAAATAACTTTGTTAGTTTATATATGTTGAGAACTAATTTATGAGATTTTTGCCAAACGATTAATTCAGTAAAACTTTTTGATTTGTTCATTTTATAACTCCTTGTTTCTAGCTCCTAGCTTCTTTTTTCTTTGAAATTATATTTCCTAATCCTAAAAAGAAAACGGTAAAAATTCCGAGATAAATCCATTGCAGCCAAAAAGCTTCAAGACCAACTCCTCGCAGCATAATTGCACGAAGTGTTGTTAAGTAAAACTTAGCAGGAGTTATGTTCGTCAACCATTGTATAATTTCGGGCATACTTTCAATAGGGAAAATGAATCCGGATAAAATTAACGACGGCAGCATAGAAGCAAACGTTGCCGCAGTAAATGCTACTTGCTGAGAATCCGAAACGGTTGATATAAATATTCCCAAACTTGTGCTGGCAATTATAAAAATGAGTGTGCTGAAGAACATCAAAAAGTAATCACCTTTAACAATCACATCGAACAAAATATATCCGGCAATTAAAATGAAGACAGCATCAATTAATGCGATAATAATATAAGGCAGAACCTTGCCGAGCATTACCTCCAAAGTGTTGAGTGACGAAACATTTGTCTGTTCAATTGTGCCTCTCTCTTTTTCACGAACAAGCGAAAGGGCAACACTAACAACAGAAGTAATAATTAAAATCATCGCAATTAAACCGGGAATTAAAAAAACGGTTGTCTCTAGTTCAGGGTTGAACCAAAATATCGGCTGTAAATCGATTGGAGTAAAAGGATTGATTCCCAGTTTAGCAAACATCTCCCTCTGAAATTCTGAGTTATATTTTAATGTTGCTGCATCAACATAATTTTTAATAATAGTTGCAGTATTGCCATCAACTCCGTCGATTAAAAACTGTACTTTTGCTTCTTCCTTTGCGCGGTACATTTTTTCTGAAAAGTCCGAGGGAATTACCATCACAACTTGAGCACGTTTTTCATCAAGCGCCGACGTCGCTTTTGCTTCTTCGTTAAAATATTCAACAAGATCAAAGTACTCTGAGCTTGTCAACGATTGAATAAACTCACGACTCTCTTTAGATTTATCTAAATCTTGAACAGCAAGTTTGATGTTTTTTACGTCAAAATTGACAGCATAACCAAAAAGAACAAGCAGAAAAACCGGAAGTGAGAATAGAATAATCAAAAACCTCGTATCGCGACTGATTTGTTTTACTTCTTTTTTCGCAACTGCTTTTATTCTTGCCGGACTGATCATCTGTTGTACTCTTTGTCTAATAGATGAATAAAAACATCTTCAAGCGTTGGTACGATTTTATCTATTCGTTTTATTGCGATTGAATGTTTGTCTGTTAATGTTGTCTTAATTTGTTCTTCACTATTGAAGTCGTCATTTACAATTATATGAATGTTATTACCGAAGATTGATGTTTCATCCACATAATTTTCGTTTTGCAGAATATCGAGTGCATCAACAACACGTTCGCATTCAATTTCATAAATTTTATTTTTGATGTAATTGGTTTTTAGTTCGCTTGCATTTCCTTCCGCAATAATTTTTCCAGCATTAATTAATGTTATGTTGTTGCAGTATTCGGCTTCTTCCAAATAGTGAGTCGTTACAAAAACGGTTGTTCCGTTTGCAGAGAGATCGTTGATAAGATCCCAAAAGTTTCTTCTTGAAATCGGATCAACACCGCTTGTCGGTTCATCTAAAAAAACAATTTCCGGTTCGTGAATAACTGCAGCACCGAGCGCAAGTCGCTGCTTTATGCCGCCGGGAAGCGAACTTGTTAAGAGTTTTTCTTTCCCTTTTAAGTTAGCTATTTGCAAAACCCAATCTTTTCTTTCTTTAAATTTCTTACCTTCCAAACCATAAACACCACCGAAGAAATTTATGTTTTCTTCAACGGACAGATCATTATAAAGTGAAAACTTCTGCGACATATAACCAATTACTTTTTTTACTTTGTCCGGCTCACTCATCACACTGTATCCACCGACAATTGCATCGCCCGAGGTTGGAGAAAGTATTCCGCATAACATTCTAATTGCCGTAGATTTACCCGCTCCATTAGCACCTAAAAACCCAAACACTTCTCCCTCTTTCACGTTAAAGGAAATATTATCGACGGCGGTGAAGTTGCCGAAGCGTTTTGTCAGGTTATTTACTTGTATGCTGTTTTTCATTTTGATCTTTTAAGAAGTCAGAAGTTAGGAGACAGAAGACAGAATTTTTTTCATATACGAATCCAATAGTTTTCCGACTTCTTCCGTTAACGATTCAATGTTATTTTCATTAATGTAATTCAAGTCTTTTGCCAGAATCAAAAAGTATTTAACTTCTTCAAGTGAACCATGGGATACATTTAAGAATTTTGATTTATCCAATTTGCCTAGTCTCCTATATCCCTCGACAATATTAGCGGGAACAGAAATAGCAGCACGACGAATTCGAGATGTTAACCCATATGTTTCTTCTTTTGGAAATTGTTTTGTTGTTTTATAAATCTCTAAAACTAATTTATGCGCTTTTTGCCAAACAATGAGCTCGGTAAATCTTTTTGATTTTACCATTTTGTCCTCCTTGTTTTTATTCTTACTTCTTGCTTCTGACTCCTCAATTAATAAATGTTGCGACCCACCGATTTTTCAAGTTTTGTTTTAGCAAGCGTCAAATCAACCAGCGCGTTTGTTAGATTTGTTTGGGCGTTTAATAATGCAACTTCCGCATCAATTAAATCCGTGCTTGTTGCAAGCTGCTGATTGTATTTGTCTTTTGTTATTCTGTAATTCTCTTCTGCTTGCTCGACTGATTTTTTAGAAATATTTACTTTTTCAAACTCACTTAGCGCAGTTAAGTAGTCTTTATAAACCTCAAGTTCGATGTTCTCTTTAATAATTTGATAAGCTGTTTCCGTTTGAATCAACTGCTGTTTGGCTTGAGTTGTTTTTGCGGATGTTTCACCCCAATCTAAAATATTCCAATTAAGTCCGACTCCCGCTGCCCAAGTATCTTCAAATCTATCTTCAAGCGGCATAATTCTTTGATTGGGTCTGCTGTAATAATAATCACCGAAAAGAAAGACAGACGGAAACCATCCTGATTGAGCCGCATCAATATTTTCTTCACCGGCTTTAATTTTAAACTCCAGTGATTTTATTTCCTCTCGTGATTGCATTGCTTCGTTTAAAAAATCATCAAATTTTGTAGTTACAGAAATTGCCTGCGGGTCTTCCGCCTCGACTTGCGTGTTCGAGTTTAAAGGTAAACTGACAGACTTATTAAACGCAGTTTTAGCAAGAGCAACCGCATTTTGTGCTTCAATTCTTTTTAACTCTGTGTTTGAATACTGAACTTCCAGTTTCAGCAAATCGTTTCTTGTAACAAGTCCGTTTTCTAAAAAGTTTTTTGTATCAATCAAATGTTTCTCTAAAGATTTCAAATTTTCTTCAACAAGCTGCAAGACCTTTTGAGCTTTATAGTAACTCCAAAATGCTTGATGAATTCTAAATGCTTCTTCGTTTATCTCTTTTGTATGTTCAAATTCTGCTGCTTTCATATTGTATTCAGCGGCACTTTTTAGTGAAGACAATCTGAATCCCGTAAACAACGGTTGCTGTAATGATAGCTTTAGTTGGTGGTTATCTAAAATTGTCTCTTGAATTGTAATTGGTGTTGGCGAAAAAGGAACTGTAACTGCAAACGGTTTTACATCGCTTAATCGTGTATAAGATGCTCCAAAGCTTAACCGCGGTAACATTTGTGAACCGACTTCGGATACTTTCGCTTCGCTGCTTTTTAATGCTGCCTGAGATATTTTTATCTGCTTGCTGTTCTGCAAACCGAGTTGAAGACTTTCTTCCAATGTAAGTACTCTTTCTTGTGCGCTTATAACTCCGAATACAATCAAAAGCGTTGTAAGTAATTTTTTCATTTTTATTACCTGTTAACTTGCTTCTTTTATTAAATGTATAAAAACATTTTCGAGCGATGGTGTAACAACTCGTTTATCGTTAATTGTTATTTCGTTTTGATTAAGTATTTTTTCGATTTCGGGATAATCTTTTGATTCGTCATCAACAACTAAGTTTATTCTGTCGCCGAACATCTGCGATTCGTATTTATCTTTTAAAATTTCATATGCTTCGCGTGAAGGTGTGCAGACAATCTCAACGACTTGTTTTTTAATTGACTTTTTAATTTCAGCCGGTTTATCGATTGCAATAATTTTTCCTTTATTCATCATCGCAACGCGATTGCAGCGTTCGGCTTCATCTAAATATGGAGTTGTCATAAAAATTGTAATGCCCTCTTTGATTAAGTTGGAAAGGATTTTCCAAAAATCACGACGCGAAACCGGATCAACTCCGGTTGTCGGTTCATCTAAAAATAAAATTTGCGGTTTGTGAATTAACGAACAAGCAAGCGCAAGTTTCTGTTTCATTCCGCCGGAGAGATTATCAGCTAGCCGATCTCTAAAATTTGTAAGTCTGGTAAACTCAAGCAGCCCATCTCTTCTTGATTTATAATTTTTAACGTTATGAATATCCGCGAAGAATTCTATGTTTTCGTCGACCGTTAAATCACCGTACAAACTGAAGCGCTGTGATAAATAGCCAATCTGATTTTGAATCGCTTGTTTATCTTTCGCAATGTCTTTGTCAATTAAAGTTGCTGTGCCGTTATCGGGATTTAATAGTCCGCACAAAATTCTAATTGTTGTAGTTTTACCCGCACCATCCGGCCCAACTAATCCGAACATTTCGCCCTTTGTTACTTCTAAGGAGATATCTTTGACGGCTTCAATTTCACCGTAAGATTTTTTCAAATTTTTTATTTTGATTATCGAATTCATTTTAATCTCTTGAACAATGGAACGCTGATGACACAGATGCGCCTTGATGATGGCGGACAAGTGCGACTGATTTTCGCAGATTTTTATCTGTGTTGATCGGCTTTTTCTGTGTCATTTGTGTTCCATTATGTTTCAAAAATAAATCACCGCATCTACCGGCATACCGGATTTTAATTCATAGTTCGGATTAGGGACTTTGATTTTTACTGCAAAGACTAGTTTGGTTCGTTCTTCTTTTGTCTGAATATTTTTCGGTGTAAATTCTGCTTCTGGTGAAATGTAAGTTACTTTCCCTTCGTATGCTTTGCCTTCATAAGAATCGGAGAATATTTCAACTTTTTGACCAAGCTTAACTTTTCCTAAGTCAGTTTCTTGAATGTAAACAAAAACTTCGACTTCACTTTGATTAGAAACTCTTACTAATGAAGATTGCGGATTTACAGTTTCGCCCATTTCAACAAAATTTCTAACTATTTGTCCGTTTATAGGCGACAAAACATAACAATCGTTCACTCGTTTTTGTAATAGTTTAACATTTGCTACGGCTGCATTAAAAGCTGCTTTTGCTTGATCTAACTCTTCCGGTCTGGCAAGATTTTCAATTTTTCTGAGATTTTGCTTTGCTGAATTTAGTTGAGCTTCTGAAATTGTTAATCTTGTTTTTGCGTCTTCGTAATGCTTTTTTGTAACTGATTGATTTTCGAAGAGATTTTCGATCCGTTCAAAATCGGTTTTAGCGGATTGATAGCTTGCTTCGGCTTGATTTAAGGCTTCGGCGGCTTGACTTTTATCCTCGCTTCTCGCTCCTTTGTTTAGCAAATCATATTTTGATTTTGCCAAGTCTCTCTGTGCTTCTGCTTGATTTAGCTGTAAAATGTATGTTTCGGGATCAATAATAATAAGAGTGTCTCCAACACGAACCCGGTTTCCTTCAACTTGATAAATTCTCTCAACAGTTCCAGCAAGTTGGGAACTAAGAGTGATATTAGTGGTTTCTACAGTTCCCGACAATTCAATTTTTTCTTTATCTCCGTTATCCTCGCAACCAATCAATAGAGTGATAACCGAAGCTATAACAAGTAATTTTTTCATATCAACTGCCCGATTTGTATTGTTTAAATAATTTTTTGCCTTTTTTTGTGAGTATTCCGGAAAAGACTATTTCGAGTGTCATTTCGGCTGCAGAATTTAAGGAAATATTGTTATGAAGAATAAATTCCGGATTTACCACGCCATGAACAGAAGAAATAATGATTCCCATTATCAAGGAGGTTGGAACATCGATAACCAAATTCTCTTCTTTTCCCTGTTCAACTAGCATTGTCATGTTTTTCTGCATCATTTTTATGCGAAATTCTTCAATTTCTCGCCAAACATCGGGGGCATAATATTGCAAATCATTTAGCCACTTGTTGCTAATTGTTGCTGCGCGATTTGAAAAAATTTTGCTGATTTTATATAATTTAACGACCGCATCTCCCCCGCCATTTACAACTCCTTCAATTTGAGTACTCAAATCATTACGAATACGGATAAATACAGCACGCACAAGCTCATCTTTGCTTGAAAAATGCTTGTAAATAGTCTTTTTGCTGATGCGTAATTCTTTGGCGATGTCATCCATCGTGGTTTTGTGGAAACCATAGTGCATAAAATGAGTTTCGCAAAACTCGAGGATCTTTAGATTTTCTGATAATTCTTTCATTGGAAACCAAATTAGTTTTAGTGGTTTCCAATATACAACAAGAAAACTAATGTGTCAAGAAAAAGTTTCTAAAGTTTCCTGGGTGTTGGTTGTGGTGCAAAATTAGCTCTTTTTACCAACAAAACGAATCACATCAGCTTCTCCGGAATGCATTGGGCTTTCAAAAAGCTCAATTTTTTCTTTTGAGAATGAAATGATCTCCAAATCCGAAAAATCAGAGAAAATTTCTTCTAATGAGTGAAGCAAATCGGGGTCTTTTGGTCCACCTGAAGTATTTAAAAGTTGTTCTTTGGAATATGATTCAAGAATTACCACCCCACCATTCCTAAGCGTAGAGTTTACCTTTGTGTGGATCTTCTCCCTCAGATCAGGATCAAGGTGTAGAAATATAAGTCCAACAGCATCATAGTAATTTTCGTTTGGTGCATATTCAGAAAGATCTGAAAGAATATAATTTATTTTGACATTATTGTCATCGGCTAATTTTTGTGCCTTTTTTCTGCCTTCTTCGCTCCAATCGACAGCATCGACTTCCCAACCAAGTTTTGCCGCATAAACAGCATTACGCCCCTCGCCCTCTCCAAGTAGAAGCAGCTTCCCCGGATTAAGTTTGTCTATTTCTTGTTTGAAAAATGTATTCGGTTCTTTGCCATAAGCGTATTCCTCTTTTGCAAATCGTTCATCCCATAAATGTTTCATTCTACCCCTTTTTATAATCGGTTAATCAGTCTTCAAAAATAAAGGAAATAATGTTTTAGTGAAATTAATTTGTTTATTGAGTAAATATCTTCTGAAGAAAGTTATCAATTCTTTATATTTGTATAATATTTTAAAGGACAAAAGATCATTTAATAAAAAAGGAGGCAATATGCCTGTAAGAAAAGCAGCAGCTGTATGGAACGGTAAATTACGAGATGGTAACGGAACAATGAAAATGGAAAGCGGAGCTTACGAAGGACAGTATTCGTTTTCATCCCGCTTCGAAGAAGGAACAGGAACAAATCCGGAAGAGTTAATAGCCGCAGCTCATGCAGGCTGTTTCTCAATGGCGTTTTCGGCGTCATTAGAAAAAGAAGGCTTCGATCCGAAGTCGGTTAGTACAGAGGCAAAAGTTAATTTAGTGAAAGGTGATGCGGGATTCAGCATTACTGAAATTACACTAAACTGTAAAGCTGAAATTCCAAATATAGATGAAGCTAAATTTCAAGAAGTTGCCGA
>QZJX01000018.1 GCA_003599395.1 Ignavibacteriales bacterium
TATGTATCATTTTTTGCATTGCTTCTAATTTTGTATGGTTTATGAAAAAGTTCCCAAAGTTACCTTCGTCGTTTTTGTTTCCACCGTGAAAATCAGAACCGCCTGTTTCTAACAGACAATATTGATTTACAATTCCACGATAAAATTTTACCTGATAACTATTATGAGCAGGATGAATCACTTCTAGACCGTCAACGCCGGCTTTAATTAATGTTGTAATCACATTATCGGAAGTATAACAGGGGTGAGCAATAAAAGATAACCCTCCGGCATCAGAAATAATTTTTAGTGCACTGCTAGGGGAAATATAGATTTTCTTTTCATAAGCCGGACCATTATCACCAATATATTTCTCGAAAGCTTGATAGAAATTTGCTACAATTCCTCTTTCTACCATAGCATAAGCAACATGCGGTCTTCCTATTGCTGAATTTTGAGCATGGGCTAAGACATCATCAATAGAAATTTGATGTCCAAGATTGTTCAACTTCTTAATAATTCGTTTAGCACGATAAAATCTTTCATCACGGAAGAAGGAAAGGTATTTCTGCAAATCCTCGTTTTGATGATTAAGAAAAAGTCCCAAAACATGAACCTCTTTATCGTCCACATCAGTGCTAAGTTCAACACCTGGGATTACATTTACACCAATATCATAACCGATTTCTAAAGCCTCTTGGATAGCATTAACGCTATCATGATCGGTAATAGCCATAGAACTTAAACCGCGTTCTTTTGCCAGTAAAACTAATTCGGAAGGGGATAATGCTCCGTCGGATTTATTTGTATGTGTATGTAAATCAATTTTCACAATTCTCTAAGCGAATGTTTCTCTAAATTTTTCGTAATCAATAATTTTTAATTTGGAACCGTCAATTTCAACCAAACCTTTTCTAGCAAATGAATGTAAGGTTCTGGAAATTGTTTCTCTTGAAGTCCCGGCCATATTAGCCAAATCTTGCTGCAAAGGCAGTTTCTCAATTTCAACTGTTCCATGTTTAATTTTGCCAATATCGTCAGCTAGTTGCAAGATAACAGTTGCCACTTTTCCTTCAGCATCTTTTAATGATAGAGCTTTAATTTTCATATCGGCATTACGCAAGCGTTGGGTTAATTCGCTCAATAGAGCTATTGTAATTTCCGGGTGCTTATTAAGAAGATCAAGAAATTCTTTTCGCTGAATAATAAATAGTTCAGAATCTTCGGTAGCAACAACAGTTGCCGAACGGTTCAAACCATCGAGAATTGACATTTCGCCGAAGAAATCCGAATCGGAAAGTATACTCAGAATAACTTCGCGCCCATCATTACTTGATCGAGAAACTTTAACTTTTCCTTTAATAATAACGAATAATGCGGTGCCTACTTCCTCTTCGACTAAAATAACACTGTCCTTTGCATATGTTTTTTTGTTACCAACCTGAACGACTTGTTCTAGCACCTCTTCATCGAGATCGGAAAATATCGGGACTAATTGTAAACATTCTGCGGTGGTATTCATTTTTTCTCCAAAGATTCATGTGAATTATACAGCAATTGATTATAAATTTACAAACTTTACTTGACTAAAGAAATAGTAATGAACTTTGAGAAAGGCATATTATTGTCCGTGAATCGAATTTTTTGAAACCAAACCAAATTGAATATTCATGTCTTTTTGGGTATCTTTAATGATAAAATTAAATAATAATTTATAAGAAGTTAATTTCGAAGATGGAGGAAAGTTATGGCGGTAAAAGTTGGTATTAATGGTTTCGGTCGTATCGGACGATTGGTATTTCGCAGAGCACTAGACCTCGGAAATATTGAATTTGTAGGTATAAACGATCTTACAGATGCTAAGACATTAGCTCATTTGGTTAAGTATGATTCTGTTCATGGAAAATTTAAAGGTGAAGTTTATGCTGAAGGCGACTCGTTAGTTGTTAACGGCAAAAAAATTAAAATAACAGCTGAAAAAGATCCCGCAAACTTAAAATGGGGTGAACTTGGCGCTGATATTGTTGTTGAAGCAACCGGTGTTTTCAGAAGTCAAGAAGCTTGTGAAAAACATATTACCGGCGGTGCAAAGAAAGTTATTTTAACAGTACCTCCAAAAGGTGATGTTGATGCAATGGTAGTTCTAGGTGTTAATGATGAAGTATTGAAAGGTAAGGAAAAAGTAATTTCTAATGCCTCTTGTACAACAAATTGTCTTGCTCCTATGGTAAAAGTTCTTAATGATAAATTTGGTGTTGAGAAAGGTTTCATGACTACTGTGCACTCATACACTAACGATCAAAGAATTTTAGATTTACCTCACAGTGATTTAAGAAGAGCAAGATCAGCTGCAGTATCAATTATTCCTACAACAACCGGAGCTGCTAAAGCTGTTGGCAAAGTTATTCCTGAACTTAAAGGCCAATTAGACGGATTCTCATTAAGAGTTCCAACTCCTGACGGTTCTATTACCGACCTTGTAGCAACTCTTAAAAAAGAAGTTACAATTGAAGAAGTAAATGCTGCAATGAAAGAAGCAGCTGAAGGTTCCTTAAAAGGGTTAATGGAATACACAGACGAACCAATAGTATCTGCTGATATTATCGGTAATACACATTCAGTCATTTTTGATTCACTCTCAACTATGGCTAACGGTAAACTTGTTAAAGTTGTTGGTTGGTATGATAATGAGTATGGTTATTCATGCAGAGTAGTTGATTTAATTAATAAGATTGCATAAAAAATAGTTCTAAATAAGTATGAAAATTAAGACGCAGGAGGAATTGTTCTACTGCGTCTTTTTAATATCGGTAGTTTTACTACGGAGGAGTTATGAATAAGTTATCAATTGAAAATGTAGATCTTAAAGGCAAAAGAGTATTAGTTCGTGTTGATTTTAATGTGCCGTTGGATGAAAATCAGTCTATCACAGATGACAGAAGAATTACCGCTGCGCTTCCTACAATCAATAAAATAATTAAAGATGGCGGTAAAGCAATTTTGATGAGTCATCTAGGAAGACCCAAAGGTCAACCTAAAAGTGAATTTAGTCTAAAGCCAGTTGCAGTTAGATTAGGCGAGTTAGTTGATACAAAAGTTAAATTTGCTCCGGATTGTGTCGGAGAGCAAGTCAAATCAATTGTTGATACTATGGAAGACGGTGAAGTATTGCTTCTAGAAAACTTACGTTTTCATGCGGAAGAAGAAAAAAACAATTCCAAATTTGCCGAACAATTAGCTAAACTTGGAGATGTGTATATTAATGATGCCTTCGGCAGTGCTCATAGAGCTCATGCATCGACTGAAGGAATTACGAAGTACATTAAAACTTGTGCTTCCGGTTATTTAATGCAAAAAGAATTGGATTATTTAGGCAAAGCGTTAGCTGAACCAAAACGTCCATTTACCGCAATTTTAGGCGGGGCGAAAATATCCGGTAAGATTGATGTTATCGAAAATTTATTACCTAAAGTTGACAATCTTATTATCGGTGGGGGAATGGCATACACATTCTTCAAAGCGCAAGGTTTGGAAATCGGAACTTCACTTTTAGAAGAAGATAAAATTGAACTTGCAGCCGAAATAATGAAAAAAGCTGAAAGTGCAAAAGCAAAATTATTATTACCGGTTGATGTTGTTGTTACCGAAGAATTTAAAGAAGATTCTCCGGGAATGACTGTTGACTATGATAAAATGCCATCAGATAAAATGGGATTAGACATTGGTGAAAAAACAATTGAATTATTCTCGAATATAATCAAAGAGAGTATGACAGTTGTATGGAACGGACCAATGGGTGTTTTTGAATTCCCTAATTTTGCAAAAGGAACTAATGCAGTAGCCAAAGCTTTAGCTGACGTAACTTCGAAAGGCGCCGTAACAGTCATTGGCGGAGGTGATTCAGCTTCAGCAATTAAGAAAGCCGGTTTGAAAGACAAAGTTTCTCACGTTTCAACCGGTGGTGGAGCATCTCTCGAATTTTTAGAAGGTAAAATTTTACCCGGTGTTGCCGCGTTAACTGATGCTTAAAAATTTGGTGAACTTTTCTTTGAGAGAAGCAGTCTAAGGATTTTAGATTGCTTCTTTTTATTTTAGGCAATTGTAATTATCTTAAGAACAATCATTAAAGGTACTGATTAATGTCTCAATACGATCGTGATTATTTTAGACCATCCGGATTTGGGGGATTTTCTTTCTTTCCGCCGATTATTAAAAATCTCTTGGTAATTAATATTGCAGTTTTCTTTCTACAAATGATTTTTGATAACATAAGTTTTGGCGGAATTCCAGGTTGGTATTTCATAAATAAATATTTTGCCTTGAATCCTTTAACCGGGCTTGATCAAGCAGGACAACCATATAACTTCCAAATTTGGCAATTGTTTACATACCAATTTCTGCATGGCGGTTTTATGCATCTTTTTTTCAACATGTTCGCATTGTGGATATTCGGAGTCGAATTAGAAAACTTATTTGGTTCAAGGAAGTTTTTATTTTACTATTTAATGTGTGGAGTTGGGGCAGGGTTACTTCATATTTTTGCTTCGCCAATTTTTGATAGTATAAGTGCACCAACAATCGGAGCTTCCGGTGCTGTGTATGGAGTTTTAATCGCGTTTGGTATGTTGTTTCCGGATCGATATGTTTTTCTATTATTCCCGCCGATGCCGGTTAAGGCTAAATATTTGATTGCTTTTTATATCGTGATCGAGTTTATGTCGGTTGGTAGTGATAACTATGTGGCGCATCTTGCACATCTTGGCGGTGCATTTTTTGGATTTGTTTTTATTCTTCTCGATAGAAGAAAGAACTTTGATATTGACGGTATGTATAGAAAAGTAAAAGATATTTTCACTTCACCAAGTAAAGATTCATCGACTAGTTTTAGAAAACCAAAACGAGGTTTCAGAACTGGTACGATTGAGGACGCCGAGTTTTATGAAATCAATTCGAAAAAAGAGCAAGAAGTTTCACAAGAAGTAATTGATGAAATATTAGATAAAATAAGTAAAAGTGGTTATCAAAATTTAACCGAAAAGGAAAAAAGAATTCTCTTTGAAGCTAGCAAGAAACAATAGGTTAATAATAGTTGTCGGATTACTCTTCTCGATTATATTTCTGAGCTGCGGCAAAGAACAAAAAGTTGAGAGGAGTAATTTGGTAAAAATTTTTGTCGAAACTACAATTGCTCAGGAAAGATATTCTCACTCACCGGATTCTCTTAAACTTGCAAAATTAGCGATCTTTGAAAAGTACAATATATCATCTGATGAGTATGAAAAAGCAATTAATAATTCTGAAATGAGTGCAATTTACTGGGATGCATTTTTCAAAGAAGTAAGAGTTTATTTGGATTCTCTTAAAACCGTTTCGAATCAGCAAGTAATTCCTTCGCTAAAATAATTCTTATTTCCGCATAACTAATGCTGCTTCCTAAAGAAGATTTTAATTCTTTTAGATTTGTGATTCCACTTTGGATTGCATCTTTTATTTTAAGACTTTTTTTATGATCAACTAGAGAGTCAATAATTAAATCGGGGAATAAACTTATTAGTGATTCAACTTGCATTGAAACAACCGCTTCGGGAAGTTTTGTTAGAGATGAAATATCTTTCAATGAATATCGTTTTTTAACTAAATCAAAAATCTGTTTTATATTGTCCGGTACTTTATTTTCATTAAGTAAATTACTTTCAGAATCTTCAATATTTCTATGTTTTATGACAGCTAAAATTTCTTCACCCATTTTGTTATACATTCTCTGGTTGAAACCTTTAATTGATAAAAGTTCGGATGCCGTTGTTGGTCTTTTAACTGCTATTTCTTTTAAAACTTCGTCCGGACAAACGATATTTATGGGTTGTCCAAATTTCTCAGAAACTTCTTTCCTAATAGCTCGGAGAGCGTTAAATAATTTTAAATATGGTTCGTAATCCGATTGCGTTGAATCATGATGTTCGAGTTCTATTCCTAATTCAACATCAAAAAGATGATATTTATTCTGGTCATCCTTTCTGATCTGACCAACTTGTTCTAGATCTTTAATTGCTGATTTAATTTGCAACGAAGAAAAATGCGAACAACTTGCAAATGCTTCGACAAGTAAAAACTCAGCATCTTGGGAATTACCCTTTAGAATATCTACTAAGCTCTTGATATTTATTCCGTCTTTAATTTCGGATAAAAGCTCAATAATTTTCTCTTCGATAAAATCATTGATAGATGAATTTTCTTCAGTATTTGTGCATACATCACATTTACCACATTTATAATTGTTGGCTTCTTCACCGAAATACTTTATGATTGTTCGGAACCTGCATTCCTTCGCGAAAGCATAATTGACCATTTCCTCAAGACGTTTTTCCGCATGAGATTTTTGACGTAGTAAATTGATTAGGTTTAATTGTAGGTTCTCTTTCTTAACACGCGGGGAGTTAACTATCACAGCCGGATTTAAATTTGGCTTTTCAAAATCGATCAAACCTCTCGCATCAAGATTTTCAAGTTCTTTGATTACTTCATTTTTGTAAACACCCAACGATTGCGAAATTTTTTCTAAATCTATTCTTGATGATTTGTCAAAAGAAGAACTTCCAAACTCGCGTAACAAAACCAAGACTAAATCAAGTTGAATTTCATCGCTTAAATGTGAAGAGTGTTTTTTAAGCTGTTCGGGGGTAATAAGAAATCTAAAAAAGTATCCTTTATTATAACCGCTTTCAAATTTTAGATAATTTGCTTCTTCTAAAATTTTAATTGCTGAGTTCGTTAAGGAAATATTAATATCTTTTAGTTTTAGCGAAGTAACTAGTTTTTCGTCAATGCCAATTGGTTTATCAGAGACACTTCCAAGTGCAATTCGTCCATAATCACAGATGGTTTGATAAACAGTTTCTATTTGGTCACGATCAGGGTAGGAAGAATTTATCAAGAAGTGATGAATCTGTTTATCTTTTTCATCGTACAATAAGAATATTTTGGATGGTTTCCCGTCTCTTCCGGCTCTGCCTATTTCTTGATAATAATTTTCAATACTGGAAGGAATATTGTAATGAAATATTGTTCGAATATCTTTTTTATCAATTCCCATTCCGAATGCATTGGTTGCGACAATTATTGGAAGTCTATCGTGAATAAAGTCATCTTGAATCATACGTCTAACTTCATTAGCTAAACCGGCATGATAATGATGTGAGTTAATTCCATTACTTCTTAAAAATTCGGACACTGATTCCGTTTGCTTTCTTGTTGCTGTATAGATGATTGCCGGAGTGGATTTCTTTGATAATATTTTTAACAACCACTCTCTTTTTTCTTTTCCTTTTATGACATTTAGTTCAAGATTACTGCGCTCAAAACCTTTTACGTATAATTTTGGTTTGACAAGTTCTAGTTGATCAATTATGTCTTGACGAACTTCGGGAGTTGCTGTTGCGGTAAATGCCGCGACATTTTCGAAATCAATAAATTTTTTGAAATCTTTTATTCTTCTATAACTTGGGCGGAAATTATGTCCCCATTCACTTATGCAATGTGCTTCATCAATAAATAGAAATTTTGGATTCAGCTTTTTTAATCGTTCGGTAAAAATTTGGTTTTCTAGTTTTTCCGGCGATAGGTAAAGAAGTTTAATTATACCTTGGGATAATTCATTGAATACATTTTCAATTTCTATATAGTCTAATGAACTATTTATAAACGCGGCGGTTTTCTCGATATTATTAAGAGAATCTACTTGATCTTTCATTAAGGCAATTAATGGAGAAATTACAATTGAAAAATTATCGGAAGCTAAAGCCGGAATTTGATAACATAGTGATTTACCCGCACCCGTTGGCAGAATTCCTAATACATTTTTACCGGCAAGAATGGAGTTTATTATTTCTTCTTGCCCCGGACGAAAAGTTTTGTAACCAAAATATTTTTCAAGCGTCTGATTAATTGTCATTACAAACTTATTTGGTAAAGTGTAAAAGAAAACATATAATTAATGAACTTAAAATAACAATAACACAATTAATGATTACTGTCGAAGTTTCAAATCTTACAAAAATATACGAATCAAGTTCAAAAAAGAGAAGTGTTACTGCACTTAAAGATTTCAATTTAAGAGTAAATGAAGGAACTGTATTCGGTTTACTTGGCCCAAATGGTGCCGGGAAAACTACACTGGTCAAAATCTTGCTTGGAATTGTTTACCCAACGTTAGGGAGTGCCAAGATACTTGGACAGAATATTGCAAATTATGAAATCAGAAAGCGTGTTGGTTATTTACCCGAGAATCATAAATTCCCGCCTTATTTAAATGGAGAAGATGTTTTAAAATCTGTAGCGAGACTTACGGGTTGTAAAGATGACGAGATTAAGTCTCGAACAGATGATTTGCTCAATTTGGTAAAGATGGAAAAATGGCGTAAGACAAAAGTTAAAAAGTACTCCAAAGGTATGATGCAAAGACTCGGTTTAGCTCAAGCATTAATTAATGATCCTGATTTAATTTTTCTTGATGAACCAACTGATGGCGTTGATCCGATTGGAAGAAAAGAGATACGAGATATTTTGCTTGGTCTGAAAAATCAAGGCAAAACAATTTTTATTAATAGTCACTTACTTTCTGAAGTTGAACTTATTAGTGATCGTGTTGCAATTCTTAACAAAGGGGAATTAATAAAAGAAGGAACCGTTGAGGATCTTACGACTAATAAGGAAACGTACTCAATCAAGCTTGCCGCTGAAGTTGAAAGTGATTGGCTAAATAATAATTTGACTGAGTTCTCCGTTACTCAAACCTCCCCTAATGGTTTTGAAGTAAAAGTATTAAATGAATCAGAATTAAATTCGGTTATCGATAAGTTAAGGGAGAAAAACAAAATAATTAAAGGAATCATTCCTGTAAAAATGAGTCTCGAAGATATGTTCATTTCACTAATTAATGAATCGGATAAGCAGAAAGAAAATGTATAATATACTTGAAATAACAAAACAGACAATAAGAGAAGCATTTGCACGTAAAATATTTATAATGTTTGCAGGCGTTTCAACACTCGTACTTGTTTTATTTATCATAACATTTGCTGCGGTTGGATTAGAAGATTTATCCGGCTCAATTCAAATGGATACAGGAAAGGACCTCGAAGTATTAGAGGAAGTAGTCGGTGGAATAAAACTATTTATAGTCATCCCTCTTTTTGGTGGTGGTTTATTTCTTTCAATTTTTTCGGCTTCGTCATTTATACCTAATATGTTAGAAAAGGGAAATATTGATGTAATACTTTCTAAACCTATCTCCAGATCACAAATTATTTTCGGCAAGTTCTTAGGAGGAACACTTGTCGTTTTACTTAACATTGCATATTTAGTGATTGGGATTTGGTTTTTAATCGGATTGAAATTCGGAATCTGGCATCTTTCATTTTTATTAACAATAGTCACCATAACATTTGCCTTTGCTGTTCTCTATTCACTTATAATTCTTATTGGGATTTTATCTCAAAGCTCAATTTTAGCTATGATGTTGTCTTATATTATCTTCTTCATACTTTCTCCAATTCTTAGTATTCGCGATCAAATCATGATGCTTGCGGACAGTAAAGTTCTAGAAATTATTCTTGAGGGACTTTATTATATCGTCCCTAAAACATCGGAGTTAGGTTCAATAACAAGTGACATAGCCGTCGGCGGAAGCATTTATGATTTCCAACCTATATTTACATCGGCAGTATTTCTCATTCTCAGTATTGCACTCAGCATTATTATTTTTAGTAAAAAAGATTATTAAAATTACTCTAAAGTAGTTTAATAGAATAATTTACGTGGCATAGATTTTGCCACTTCTTTTAGATTATTTTATTCAAACATTTTGTCTTTTATAGAAGAAAAGGAAAATTCAATGGCAGATGACAAACTAAAATTAGAGGATCTTCTTGGTGACGTTCAGAAAATTGAAGAGGAAGATAGAATTGAATATGTGGCTATTATTGGTGCAGGATTAATGGGACAAGGTATTGCCCAAACAGTTTCGGCAGCCGGACTTGATGTCTTAATTATTGAGAAAGATGCTGATCATTTAGAATCGGCTCAAGAGGATTTAAGGACATCAATGAAGAGAGAAATTGCTCGCTGGGCAATGACTGAAAGTGAAATGAAATCAATTCTCGGCAGAATTAAATGGAGTACTGACATTAACGAAATTGCTGACTGCGATATGGTAATTGAAGCAGTTGATGAAAATTTCCAATTAAAGAGATTGTTATTCAGCAAAATGGATGAACTTGCACAACCTGATACAATTCTTGTATCAAACACATCAACACTTAGTTTAACCAAAATTGCTGAAGTTACAAATCGTAAAGATAAGATTATTGGTATGCACTTTCTAAATCCGGTTCCAAAAGTTGCTTTAGTTGAAGTTGTTAAAGCATTAGAAACTTCAGAAAAAACTGTTGCAATAACAAAAAGCTTTGCGGCTAAAATCGGTAAAACTCCTGTTGAAGTTTATGAATATCCCGGCTTTGTAACAACAAGAGCAATTGTACCGTTGCTAAATGAAGCAATGTATATTTTATTGGAAGGTGTCGCATCCGCAAACGATATAGATACAGCTATGAAGTTGGGATACGATTTCAAAGTCGGTCCGCTTGAGATGGCAGACAGCATGGGATTGGACGAAGTATTAATGTGGATGGAACAATTATGGGGAACACTCGGTGAACCTCGCTACAGGCCTTGTCCAATAATTCGCAAGTTAGTTCGTGAAAGAAAACTTGGACGTAAAACTGGTGAGGGTTTCTTTAAGTATGATGAAGACGGAAAAAAATTAAATTAATGCAAACATGGTGAAAAAATGAAAATCTTAGTTTTAAATTGCGGTAGTTCTTCAATTAAATATCAATTTATTGATTCAGATGAAAAAGTTGCTTTGGCAAAAGGACAAGTCGAACGTATTGGTATGAGCAGTGCT
>QZJX01000056.1 GCA_003599395.1 Ignavibacteriales bacterium
CGAACTATATCAACAATTTAATTTGATCGCTTTCCCCGCAGGTAATACAGGGGCACAAATGGGCGGATGGTTCAACAAAGAAATTAATTCTTTGAATGATGTTCGTGGATTAAAAATGAGATTTCCCGGTATCGGTGGTAAAGTTATTAATAAAGCAGGTGGGTCGGCTGTGCTTTCAGCAGGAAGTGAAATTTATACAAATCTTGAACGCGGTGTAATTGATGCAACCGATTGGATCGGTCCATACCATGATTACTTAATGGGGTTTCATGAAATTGCTAAATATTATTATTATCCAAGTTGGGCAGAACCGACAGGCGTACTTGAGTTGACTATAAATAAATCCGTGTATGAATCATTACCGGATGAATTAAAACAAATAATAATACAGGCTGCAGAAGCGGCAAATATAAAAATGTTCGGTTTGTTTAAAAAGAATAATGCTGAGTATTATTCTAAAATAAAAAATGAAACAAAAGTACAATTCAGAAAATTTCCGGATGATGTATTAAGCAGCTTCCGAAAATTTGCAAAGGAAGCAATTGATGAAATAGTCGAATCGGACTCTATGAGTAAGAAAATTTATCCATCTTACAAAAATTTTCATGAAATGATGTATCAATGGGATTCAATTGTAGAACCGAATTACGAAACTCTTTAAAAATTATTTAAGAGTAGCCGGCAGCCAGAGAGCAACTTGTGGAAACAAGATTACGATTAATAATCCTATCAGCTGAATTATTACGTAAGGTATGATGCCCTTGTAAATATGAGTTGTCGATACTTCCGGTGGTGCAACGCCTTTCAAATAGAAAAGTGCAAAACCAAAAGGTGGAGTTAAAAAAGATGTCTGTAAATTCATTGCAATGAGTATTCCAACCCACAAGAGATCAATTCCTAAATGAACAAAAATAGGAGCAATTACAGGCACAATGATAAATGTGATCTCAATAAAATCGATAAAGAATCCGGCGATAAAGATTATCAACATAACTATTACCAAGAAATGATGAGCTTCAATCCCGCTGATTAATTGTGTCAAATATCTATCACCACCCATTCCTCTAAAAACCAACCCGAAAGCTGAAGCACCAACCAATATCAAGAATGCCATGCTTGTCAATCTGGTTGTACTTGTCATTACATCTTTTAATGTTAACAACGTAAACTTTTTTCTTCCGATTGTTAGTAATGTGGCTCCAAGTGCACCAATAGCTGCGGCTTCGGTTGGCGATGCAATTCCGGCAAAGATTGATCCAAGAACAGCAATAATTAAAAACAATGGTGCAATGAATGCACCAATAATATTGACAAACTTCATGTCTCTTCTGAAACTTTCTAAATCTTCTCTTGGCATAGCCGGAACTGATTTTGGATCAATAAAAGTCTTTAAAACAATATACAAGAAGTAAAGTGAAACCAACATAAATCCCGGAATAACCGCGGCCATAAATAAATCACCGACGGAGATATTCAATACACTTCCAAGCAGAACTAATACAATTGACGGAGGAATTATTTGTCCCAATGTTCCGGATGCAGAAATAATACCGGTTGCTGTTTGTGGACTATAACCTCGTTTTAACATTGTAGGTAAACTCAAAACCCCCATAGTAACAACCGTCGCCCCAACAATTCCTGTTGCGGCAGCGAGCAAAGTGCCAACTATCAAAACAGAAATTGCCAAACCACCTTTTAGTTTACCGAACAATAAAGCCATTGTTTCAAGAAGTTCTTCTGCTAATCCGGACTTTTCAAACATTACTCCCATGAATATGAACAACGGTACGGCAATAAGAATGTAATTGTTCATTATTCCCCAAATACGGAGAGGAAGCAGATTGAAGAAATCAAAACCAAATGTAAATAAACCAAATATTATCGATGCCCCGCCAAGCGTGAATGCCACCGGGAAACCGGCTAGCAATAAAAGTAAAACCACAATAAAAAAAATTATAGGCATAGCTTCCATCATAAATTTTCCTTGTAAGAAGCTTTTCTGAATTGCACGAGCGAACGAATGATTAGAGCAAAACTCTGAATTAGAATTAATAAAAACGAAATTGGTAGAATTGCTTTGAGAATATATCTAGCCGGAAGTCCGCCCGGATCGGGTGAGGTTTCTGACATATTAAATGAGGATATAACAAAATTTTGTGATGCATAAACAATCATCAAACAAAACGGGATTAAAAATAAAATCGTTCCCAAAATATTAATTAGTGCTTGAGCTTTTTGAGAAAGGCGAGAATAAATCAAATCAACTCTAACATGCTCATCATGTTTTAAAGTATATGCCGCACCGATAAGAAAAATTACAGCAAATAAATGCCATTCTAATTCTTGAACAGCAACACTGCTAAACTTAAAAAGATATCGCGAGACTACATCGAAGCAAACAAGAAGGACTAAAACGAAGGCTAACCAAGAAACACTTTTCCCAATTTTTTCACTGAGATTTTCAATTTTGTGGGCAATTTTTTCAAGTAACAAAACTTAGTTTTATCTCCATATTCGTTCTTATTTTGAATAAAAACTTAGACATTTTTCAGTAAAAAAGTTATATTGATTTATAAAAGATAAAAGGCTCTTATAGACTATTTTAGGATATTCGGTGTGATTACTGATTATCCATATTATATAGGTGCGGTGATGAAGACGAAGAAAAGTAACGCAAATGATATCCAAACAAAGTTAGAATTGGGTTTTGAACTAAACTTTGGAACTTCAAACTCGGTAAAATATTTTCAAAGCCCGTCAAGCATAATTCTAATGGGAGATCACACACAGTACAACGATGGAATAATGATTGCGACTGTTGTTGATAGCTTCGTGTATTTCGCTTGCCAAAAAAGTCAAAAAAAAATTGAAATTGCTTATAATAACCAGAAAATATCCGGTGATTTAACAGGTGGTTTTAAAGATTCTTCAGACGATAAACTACTACATAGTTTAATTCACCTGATCAACAATCTAATAAAAGGAAATTATATTAAATGCGGTTTTGAGTGTTTCATTAAAAATGAAACTTCTAAAGTGTTTGGGCTTGGTAATCATGCCGCTGCAATGATGGGATTCATGAAATCTTTATCGAGCACTTCGTGTTTTGACCTTAACAATCATCAAATGGTTGAAGTGGCTGTAAAATCGGAAACCGAATTATTCGGTCCTGTTGTAAGTAAAACACTGTTTTATGCTTCACTTATGCACAAAGAACATTCACTTTTATATCATGATAGCAGAACGGACTTCAAAAAATTTTTACCGATAAATGAAAATATTCGGCTTGTTATTTGCAATACTAATGTCGAAAAAGAAAATTTTCATGAAAGATGTAAAGATAGAATTGTTGAATGTGAAGTTGGTGTGAAAGGTTTACGCTTATACATTTGGGGAATTAAAAATTTACGTGATGTGGAAGAAAAATTTCTTGAAAGACATATTCATATGCTTCCCAAAAGATTGTATTCAAGATGTCTTTACAACGTGCTGGAAAGAAAATTGGTCGAAGATGCATACAAGCATCTTCGAAATAATGAAATTGAGGAATTCGCAATTAATCTAAACAAGACTCATAAACTTTTGGCAGAGCATTATGAAATAAGCTCAGTGACTATGGATAAATTAGTATCAATTGCTGAAGAATCAAAAATTTGTTTAGGAAGCAAAATGGTCAGTTGTTCGTATCATGATTCAACAATTAACTTAGTGTATAAAAAGAATCTTGACAAGTTTAGCACGCATGTTTCAACAAAGTACGTTTCAAAGAATGGATCCGAATTAGTAATTGAAGATTACGGAATTTCCGAAGGTGCAAATCAATTGAAAATAAACCAAAAGCACACTGTTTACAGAAATTAATTTTTCGGAAATTTTACCTGCAATTACTCAAACAAATTCAACTTGATTTTAACACATCTTAGTAATACATTTTCTCCGAATTAAATAAGGAATTGTATGCCCTATTCTGAAGAATTTTTTGACAACAATGATGAGCAATATTTCGAAGACGAAGACATTCAAGAAAAAGTAAATTCATGTAAGCAGATTGTATCAACCGGTCAAACATTTTCATACTTAGAAAACATTGAAGAAACTATTGAACTTTGCCTGGAGTATGATTTTGTTGAAGACGGTTTATTCTTATGTGATGCAGTATTGGATATTACACCATATAACTCTGAAGTTTGGCAGTTCAAAGGGATGTTGCTGAATAATAAATTTGATTTTGATAATGCATATGTAGCTTTCAATAAATCGCTTTCATTAAATCCAAATGACGTCGAAACATTAATAAACAAATCCATCGCCGAAGAGAATTTAAATCTCTATCCGGATGCAGTTGAAACACTTGAGAAAGCCCTTCAATTAGAACCAAACAATGAAGAAGTGCTGTTCAGTTTAGGATTGCTTAATGAAAGACAAGAAAATTATCGAGAAGCGATCGAGTATTTCAAGAAGGCAATTGAAGCCGACAGTTCTTATTCAGAATCTTGGTATGAACTCGGTTACTGCTATGAAAGCATAGATGAACTTGATGAAGCATTAAAAGTATATGAAAAGTTTTTAGATTTAGAACCGCACAGTCCTACCGGATGGTATAATAAAGGTATTGTACAAATTAGAATGGGTGATTTTGCAAAATCCGCAGATAGCTTTGAATTATCAATAGCTCTTAAAGATGACTTTGCCAGCTCATGGTTTAATTTAGGTGTTGCATACGCAAATATGAATAAAATTAATGACTCACTGTCTTCATTTAAAAGAGCAGCCGAAATTGATCCTTATGATGAATCGATATTTCTTAATATCGGTCAAGCATATGAAGACCTTGGTGATCTGAACATGGCAATAAAAAGTTACACAAAATCGATTAGTCTTGATGAAGATTATTACGAAGCATATTTGGCGAGAGGTTATTGCTACGATATGCTTGGTAAATACAGGCTTGCGCTGAGAGATTTCAACAAAGCAATTTCAATTACCACAAATCCAACCGATGCATGGTCGGCTAAAGCTGATTTAGAATATTCCCTTGGTCATTTAAAGGACTCAATAAATTGTTATATCAATGCTATTCAAGCTGATAATAAAAATTTTAATGCGTGGTTCAAACTTGCCGAAACTCATATTGAAGTAGGAAGCTGGCTTGATGCACTTGCTGCATTTGAAGAATGCTTGAATCTCAGACCGAATCATGCAAATAGTTATTACGGTAAAGCTAAAATTTTCTTTTTACTAAACAGAACATCTGAAGCAATTTCTTGCTTAAAGTCGGCGTTTAATCTTGATCCGACAATAAAAAACGATTTTGCAAAAGAGTATCCCGAAGTTAAGACTTCAAAACTTTTTAATAAACTAATTCAAGAAAACTGATTTATTCAATTCATGCAATCATTAAACAAGTTTAATCATACAACTCAAATTGTAGGAGTGATGGGACATCCCATCAGGCATTCATTCTCTCCGTTAATGCATAATATCTCTTTTGAGATTCTGGATTTGAATTACATCTATCTTCCTTTCGATGTGACAATTACGAATTTAAAAACAGCATTAAAAGGAATGATTGCACTTGGAATTAAAGGGGTTAACGTAACTCTTCCATTGAAAGAAAAAATCGGTCAATACCTAAATGAAATTTCAGACGAAGCCGGAATTGTTGGATCAATAAATACTGTGGTTAATGAAAACGGCAGCCTGCATGGATACAATACTGATGTACACGGAATAATTGAAACACTTGCTCCTTTTAAAGATGAGATAGTAAATCAAACAGTGACTGTAATAGGTTCAGGCGGTGCTGCGAGAAGTGTACTCTATGCGCTTATTAAAGATTTTAAACCTGGTAAAATTAATATTGTAAACCGAACTGCCGATAAAGCCGAGTCGTTAAAGGAATACTTTATTAGTAAAATGTTATTCGAGGAAATTCATTCCTACGAACTTCTTCCCCCGGATTTAGTAGGTTTGTTCAAGGATTCGAAACTGATTGTTAATGCCACTTCGATTGGGATGACACCGGCCATTGATGATGCCGCAACTACAATTGCCGAATCATTTCACAAAGAACAAATTGTTTATGACGTTGTTTATACCCCGCTTAAAACCAAATTGTTGGAAATAGCCGAAGGACAAGGTGCTATTGCTCTGAATGGTTTGAAAATGTTTATTGAGCAGGGTGCAAAATCTTTTGAACTTTGGACCGAAAAAGAAATGCCGAAAGAAAAAATTTATACAGCTATTAAATCTTATATGCAAAGCTAATTAATCAGCTTAACATTTCAACAGCTTTCCTAAATCTTTCAACCGCCCTTTCAAGATTTTCCATCGAGTTTGCGTAGGAGACTCTCAGATAACCTTCCGCACCGAATGCACTTCCCGGAACAACGGCAATTTGAGCTTCTTTAAGTAAATGCATAGCGAAATCAAAAGAATGCTCAATTTTATAAACATTTGATTTGCGGTGAAACAATTTTGAGATATTAGGAAATAAATAAAATGCTCCTTCAGGTTTATTACAGGTAATTCCGTCAATCTTATTTAATTCCGCATGTAAGTAATTTCTTCTTTTCTCAAACTCTTTTCTCATTTCTTCAACGGCATTTTGCGGACCTATAAAAGCTTCAATTGCTGCTTGCTGTGATATTGACGAAGCATGAGAAGTCGAATGACTTTGTAATTTATTAATACCGTCAACAACATTTTTTTGTGCGGCAGTGTAACCTATTCGCCAGCCTGTCATTGCATATGCTTTTGAAACACCGTTTATCAATATTGTCCTTCTCTTTGTATCTTCACCTAAAGTTGGAAAGCTTGTGAATTTAAAATCATCGTAAACAAGTTTGTCGTATATCTCATCAGCGATAACAAAAATGTGATACTTTGACATTATTTCGGCAATCTCTTGAAGTTCATCTTTCGTATAAGCCGAACCTGTAGGATTTGAAGGATTACATAAAATCATCGCTCTGGTATATGGAGTAATTGATTCGACTAATTGTTTGGGAGTTAATTTAAAGCCGGATTCTTCCGTAGTTTCAACAATTACCGGTGTACCGTGAGCAAGAGTAACCATTTGAGGATATGAAACCCAGTAAGGTGCCGGAATTATAACTTCGTCATCAACATGAACGGTTGCCATAATTGTATTGTAAACACTTTGCTTCGCCCCGTTCGAAACGATTATTTCATCCAAGGCATATTCTATATCATAGTCTCGTATTAAACTCTGTTGAATTGCTTTTCTTAATTCAACCGAACCGGAATTTATAGTATACTTTGTATGCTCTTCATCAATAGCACGTTTGGCAGCATCTTTAATATTTTGCGGTGTAGGAAAATCAGGTTCACCTACACTTAAATCGATTACATCTTCACCGCGTGCTTTCATCGCTTTAGCTTCACCGGCAACACGCATTGTTGGGGAAACACCAACTTTATCTATTCTTTTACAAACCGATAATTCACCCATTCTCATTTTCGAAAAACTCCCATTTAAATTGCACCCAATATAAGAGTTGGGGTATTTAGATGAAAGATCAATTAATTTTTTTAGCTGGTTTTCTTTACAATTATATCCGTATAAAGCAATGCTAAAGTCTCATAATAAAGAAAGATAACAATCAAGTTGAAAAGCAATTTCTTTTATTATTGATTTGCACATCATAAAAATGAATGGCGCTATGAATATTGTCGAAAAAATTTCAAAAGAATTACAATTAAAAGCCGAACAAATTAAAACAGTATTTAGTCTTTTTGATGACGGTGCAACCGTTCCGTTTATTGCTCGGTACAGAAAAGAACATACCGGCGGTTTAGATGAAGAACAACTTAGAGAAATTGAAGATAGAAGAAATTATTTGATTCTATTAGAGGATAGAAAGAACACCGTCTTAAATAGTATCGAAGAACAAGGTAAACTTACTCCCGATTTAAGAAACAAAATTTTAGAAGCTGAAAAATTGAGAGATGTTGAAGATCTTTATCTTCCTTATAAACCAAAAAGAAAAACTCGTGCGACTATTGCGATTGCAAAAGGGCTTGAACCCTTAGCCGACTTCATACTCAACAATCCTCATTTCAAAGGTAACATTAACGATGAAGCTGCGAAATACATAAACCTTGAAAAAGAAGTTACAACAGCAGAAGAGGCATTACAAGGAGCAAAAGATATAATTGCCGAAAGAATTTCCGAAAATGCCGAAGTTAGACAATTTGTGCGAGACTATCTTTTAGATAACGCAAAAATTGTTTCGAAGAAATCAAATACAAAGAAAGAAGATTTAGATAAAAACAAAAAGGATGTTTATGAAATTTATCACGATTTCGAAATCGAAATAAAAAAAATAAAACCTTATCAAGTTCTTGCAATTAACAGAGGTGAAAAAGAAAAATTTCTTAAAGTTGTATTGAGCTTCGATCATCCTAAAATTACCGGGGAAATTTATGAAAAATTTTTCGGGACTGACGAGAACGATTTTACGGAATTGCTCAATGAAGTTACAATAGATTCATTTGATAGATTAATCTTCCCGTCAATTGAGCGAGACGTTAGAAGTGAACTAACGGAAAAAGCCGATTTACATGCGGTTGAAATTTTCGCATCAAATCTTAGACAATTATTATTACAACCACCATTTACCAATAAAATGATAATGGGAATTGATCCGGGATATGTTTCGGGATGTAAAGTTGCCGTAATTGATAAAACAGGCAAGTATTTAGAAGGCGAAACAATTTATCCTCATCCGCCGCAAAAGAGGATGGATGGCGCAAAGAAAACAATTGTTGATCTGGTTGAAAGATACAAAGTAGAGTTAATCTCAATCGGTAACGGAACCGCAAGTCGGGAAACGGAGCAAATGGTCGCCGAATTAATTGCGGAGAATAAATTACAATGTCACTATCTAATTACTAATGAAGCCGGAGCTTCGGTTTATTCTGCATCGAAAATTGCTAAAGATGAATTCCCCGATCTTGATGCATCTCAACGAGGAAACATATCGATTGCGAGAAGAGTTCTTGATCCGCTTGCTGAACTAGTAAAAATAGATTCAAAATCAATCGGTGTTGGCTTGTATCAACATGATGTAGATCAAAAATTACTCAACAAAAAATTGGATGACGTTGTTGTAAGCTGCGTAAACTATGTCGGCGTTGATGTAAATACGGCTTCATCTTCATTATTAACCTATGTATCCGGTTTGACAAAGAACACAGCAAGCAAAATTGTTGAGTACCGCGATAAAAATGGAAAGTTCATTAATCGTGAACAAATTAAAAATGTAAAAGGCATCGGTGAAAAAGTTTTTGAGCAGGCAATTGGATTTTTGAAAATTCCGAATGGTGAAAATCCATTGGATAACACTTTTATTCATCCCGAATCATATCCGGCAGCTGAAAAACTTTTAGAAATGACAAACATCAGTGCAAAAGAAATAAATAAAAAAGGTTCAATGCTCGATTTATTTGTCAAACAAAAAAGTTTATCTGAAATTGCAAAAGAAGTTGAAGTTGGATTGCCGACTTTAGAAGACATTATAGAAAATTTAAAGAAACCCGGTCGTGACCCCCGCGAAGATATGCCCAAACCAATCTTGCGTAGTGATGTTCTTAAAATTGAAGACCTTCAAGAAGGAATGAAGTTAACAGGAACAGTCCGAAATGTTGTTGATTTTGGAGCGTTTGTTGATATTGGCGTAAAGCAAGACGGGTTACTACATATTTCACAAATCGCAAATAAATTCATCAAGCACCCAATTGAAGTATTAAATGTCGGGGATATTATCGAAGTAACAATTATTGGCGTTGATATTCCAAAAGGAAGAATTTCTTTGAGCTTGATTAAGTAGATATTTTCTAATTATTCTGATAGAGAACACAACAAAGATTTCAGCCGAAAATCGATTTGTGAGCATGTAATTTAATTGGAATAATAACTTTATCTGACTTAACTTTATGGAAGATTAAAAAACCAATTTATTTATGAAGATAATTATTGCAGGTGCAGGAGAAGTTGGTTATCATTTAGCGAAACAGCTTTCTCTTGATGAACACGATATAACAATCATTGATATTGATGGGGCAAGACTCGATAGAATCGGTTCAAACTCCGATGTACTTACAATTCCGGGTTCATCAACCTCCATTGAAATCTTAAAATCCGCTCATGTTGAAAATACCGATCTCCTTGTGGCAGTGACTTCAAGCGAAGCAGTTAATGTTAACACAGCCATCCTTGCCAAAAAATTAGGCGCAAAGCGAACAATTGCAAGAGTTTCGAATGACGAGTATATCTCAGCCGATTACAAGGATATGTTTAAAAATCTCGGTGTAGATAATTTAATTTATCCCGAAGATTTAGCCGCAATTGAATTAGTAAAATTAATTGAACGTGCAGCGGCTACCGATGTTATCGAATTTGAAAATGGATTACTTACTTTAATCGGTTTAAAACTTGATAAGAATGCAAAAGTTATTCACAAAACAATGCGTGAAACCGCTTCGGAATATCATTCATTAAATTATAGAATTGTCGCTATTCATAGAGGCATGCGTACATTAATTCCTTCCGGTAATGATATCTTTCTTCCAAA
>QZJX01000019.1 GCA_003599395.1 Ignavibacteriales bacterium
GTATTGTCACTTACATTCCCGAGAAAATCAATTACGCCAACAGTACCCGCCGGAACAACAGTAAAAAGTTGAAGAACAACAATGACAATTGCAACGCCCATACCGCCCGCTGCAATTAGTGATTCTTGTTTTCTTCCTCTTTTGCGTAAATTATTGAAAGCTACAAACGCGACTGCAATAGCAATCAAAGCAATAATAAATAACATATATTCTCCTCTATTTAATTAATATGATTTTTTTAACAATAAATTTTATTTCAGAACTTTTTTAACCAATTTTAATTTTTCTACCGGCTTAACAGAAAATTGAATTGCATCATTGACAAGTTTTTTTACTTCTTCAATTTTATTTTCTTTGTCAGTGAATAATTCAATTAACTTATCGCCCTTGTTTATCTTATCGCCGACTTTTGGGTAGAATATAATTCCGGCTTTATAATCAAGTTTGTCGGTTAATGTATATCTTCCGGCGCCAAGTTCTAAAGCAGCCATGCCAATTTCGTAAGTATCAACCGATTTTAAATATCCTTCATTTTCCGCATAAATTATTTCGTGGTGTTTTGATTTGGGATAACTTTCCGGTTTATGAAGAGTTGTTTCATCGCCACCTTGAGCTTTTACAATTTCGACAAACTTATCAAATGCTTTCCCGTTTTTTATCAACTCATTTGAAATTTCAATTCCTTCTTCAACCGAATTTGCTTTACCTCCAAGATAAATCATTGCTCCCGAAAGTGTAACAGATAAAGTTTTTAAGTCCTCGACTTCATCACCCTGCAGAACTTTAACGGATTCATAAATTTCAAGAAAATTACCAATATAATTCCCCAGCGGTTGATTCATATCTGTAATATATGCCATCACTTTTTTGTCAAATGATTTTGCCGTATCCATCAATGATTCTGCAAGTTCAACCGAATCATCTAAGGATTTCATGAATGCACCCGTACCGGTTTTAACATCAAGAACCAAACCGTCTATTCCCTCGGCTAACTTTTTACTCATAATTGAAGCAGTTATTAACGGAATTGACTCCACAGTAGCCGTTACATCTCTTAATGCATAAATTAATTTATCTGCCGGGGCAATATCCTTGGTTTGACCAATTAAAACAGCTCCGAATTCTTGAAGAATTTCTTCATATCGTTCTAATCCAATATCGGTTCTAAAACCGGGGATTGATTCCAGTTTATCAAGAGTGCCGCCGGTATGTCCCAAACCTCTACCGCTTATCATTGGTACTTTTACCCCAGCAGCAGCAACAATTGGTGCAAGTATTAAAGAAGTTTTATCTCCGACTCCGCCGGTGGAATGTTTGTCAATTTTTAATCCATCAACATGCGAAAGATCAATTACTTTTCCGCTGAATAGCATTGCACTTGTTAAAGCTGAAGTTTCCCAATCATTTAGTCCCCGAATGAATGCGGCCATCAAAAACGCTGCAAATTGATAGTCGGTTACTGTTCCAGCAACATATCCGTTTATCAAAAATCCAATTTCTTCAATTGATAAAGCCTTCCCATCCCGTTTTTTCTTTATCAAAGTCACTACATTCATATTTAATCCAAATTGTTAAACAAGACTTCAATATATTGAATTTGGAGTCCAATTTCGATATAATTAAAATTCTAAATCATTTGTTAATAGTTAAATACGAGGCGATTATGTTTGATGCTAATTATAAGTTTTCCGTAGTTGATCGTTTTATGAAATATGTAAAAATTGATACACAGTCAAAAGAAGATTCATCAACATTTCCTAGCGATCCAAAGCAGTTAGAACTTTCTAAAATTCTAGTTGAAGAATTAAAAGAACTTGGTCTTAGCGATTCACACATGGACGAGAATGGTTATGTAATGGCAACTTTACCTTCAAACACAGAAAAAGAAGTTGATGTAATTGGGTTTATTGCTCATGTGGACACATCTCCCGCAGTTTCTGGTAAAGATGTCAAACCTCAAATTCATAAAAATTATCAAGGCGGAGATATTATTGTTAATAAAGAAAATAATGTTGTGATTGCCGAAGCAAATAACCCTGAACTAAAAGATCTGAATGGTTGTGATATTATTACAACAGATGGAACAACATTGCTCGGCGCGGATGATAAAGCCGGAATTGCTGAAATTATGGATGCGATTAGTTATCTAGTAAAACATCCTGAAGTAAAACACGGAACAATAAAAATTTGTTTTACACCTGATGAAGAAGTCGGACGAGGTGCGGAAAAATTTAATGTTCCAAAGTTTGGGGCAAAATATGCGTATACTATTGACGGTTCAACAAGAGGCGAAGTTGAAACTGAAACTTTTAGTGCTGATGCAGTAGTAATTAAGATCAAGGGCATTAATGTTCATCCGGGTTATGCAAAAGGTAAAATGGTTAACTCATTGAAAGTTGCTGCAAACTTTATGGAAAGTTTACCGAAAGATCATCTTTCGCCTGAAACAACAGAAGGAAGAGAAGGTTATGTTCATTGTGTTTCGATGGAAGGCAATGAAGAACTAACAACAATGAAATTTATCATCAGAGATTTTATCACCGCTAAGTTAAAAGATTATGAAGGAATTCTTGAAGATTTATTAAAGAAATCTGTTGCTAAATTTCCCGGTGCCGAATATGAATTCCAAATAATTGAACAATACAGAAATATGAAAGAAGTTTTAGACAAACATCCCGAAATTGAAGCAAACGCTTTGGAAGCACTCAAGAGATTGGATATTAAGCCGATTCAATCCGCAATACGTGGCGGGACTGATGGGTCACGATTAAGTTATATGGGACTTCCTACACCAAACCTTTTTGCAGGCGGACATAATTTTCACGCAATAACTGAATATGTCGCAATCCAAGATATGGAGATGGCAGTTAAAATGATCGTAAATATTGCTCAGGTTTGGGAAGAGAAAGCGTAAAGATTTTCTAAGAAATTATTTTTGAAGGCTGACTTTTGTCAGCCTTTCTTTTCTATATAAATGCTTATGGCAGAAAAACTTCATAGAGCCACAACACATTCCATTCTTGTAAATTTATTCTTATTTATTCTAAAAGCTGCTGTTGGTATTATTTCAAATTCTATTGCAATAATATCAGAAGCCGTAAATTCACTTACGGATATAATTTCTTCAGCTGGAATAAAGTATGCTGTAAAAATTTCAACGCAGCAACCTGACGAAAAACATCAATTCGGACATAACGCAGCTCAACCGATTGCGGCATTCATTGTTGCTGTTCTGGCTTTTGTCTTAGGAATAAATATTGTCGAAGAATCAATTAAGAGAATTATTTCTCCTGAAGAACTCAAAATTCATTGGGCAATTTATCTTGTTTTAAGTTCTACAATTTTTATAAAAATATTATTAAGTCGTTATCAAAAATCAGTCGGTAAAAAATTTAATTCACCTGCTATGAATGCAGCCGCAATCGATAGTCTAAATGATGTTCTTTCATCAGCAATTGCGCTTGCGGGAATAATTTTTGTCGCACTCGGATTAAATTTTGTTGATGGTGTTGCCGGAATTCTTGTTGCATTTTTTATCTTCAAAACCGGTTATGAAGTCGCAAAAGAAAACATTGACTACCTAATGGGTAAATCAGCCGACAGCAAACTGATTGTTCAAATTGCAAATAAAGCTTTAAGTATTGATGGAGTTGAAGGATTTAATGACTTGCGTTCTCATTATGTTGGTGATAAATTCCATATTGAAATTCATATTGAAGTGAAAAAAGACATCAGCACAAAAATTTCACACGATATAGGTAAACAAGTTAAATATGCAATTGAAACAATGGACGAAGTGCAGCAAGTATTTGTGCATATCGATCCGATATAAAAAGGTGAATAAATGATAAATCTCAACAAGAGAACTTTACTTGAAGTACTTAATATCGCTTGCGATAAATACGCAAATGAAAACTTTGTATCTTGGGCAGGTAAACAACCATTAACATATTCACAGTTCAAGGAACAAGTTTTATCTGTAGCAAAGTTTTTACAAGATGAAGGTGTTAATAAAAATGATAAAGTCGCAATCTTAAGCGAAAACCAGCCGAATTGGAGTGTCGCTTATTTTGCTGCAGTTTCTTTGGGAGCTGTTGCGGTACCTATAATGACTGAATTTCATTCCTCGGAAGTTCATCACATTTTACGTCACTCCGAAAGCAAAGCTATTTTTGTTTCACAAAAACTTTATAATAAGCTCGACGATTTTGATAGCGATGTTCTGAAAATAAAAATACTAGTTGATCATTTATCAATTATTCCTCCACAAACAAAGAGCGATTTGTTAAAAGATATTTTAAACAGCGGAAAAAAAGAATTTGATAAGATAAAAAATGCTGCCATGAAATTTGTCGGGTTGACTGATGGCGAAGTTCGTGAAGATGATATTGCCGCAATATTATATACATCTGGTACTACAGGTCATTCAAAAGGTGTGATGCTTACACATAAAAATATTGTATCGGATGCAATTTCTACTTTAGGTATTGTGACACTTTCAGAAACAGACAGAATGCTTTCAATTCTTCCATTATTCCACACAATTGAATCAACACTTGGTTTAGTAACTCCCATGTTATGCGGTTCTGCTGTATATTATTTAGATAAACCGCCTACGGCAGCAGCTTTGCTTCCTGCATTAGCTCAAGTTAAACCGACTGCGATGGTTGCCGTACCGTTAATTATTGAAAAGATTTTTAAGTTGAAAATTCTTCCGCAATTAACTTCAAAAGCAATTGTACGGAGTCTTTATAAACTGCCAACGGTTCGGAAAAAACTTCATAAAATTGCCGGCAAAAAGTTATTACATACATTCGGTGGAGAACTTAGAATGTTTTGTATTGGCGGGGCGCCAATTTCAGCCGAAGTTGAGAGATTCTTGAAAGAAGGTGGATTTCCATACGCAATTGGATATGGACTTACCGAGACCTCTCCGCTTTTAACCGGAACCGGACCAGAGGCAGTAAGATTAAGATCAGCCGGTAGACCAATACCTGAGGTGGAAATAGAAATTAGAGATAAAAATCCAAACAATGGAGAAGGTGAGATTTTTGCACGCGGACCAATGGTGATGAAAGGTTATTATAAAGATCCGGAAAAATCAAAAGAAGTATTATCTGATGATGGTTGGTTTAAGACCGGTGATCTTGGTGTTTTAGATAAAGATGGCTATCTGTTTATTAAAGGAAGATCGAAAAACGTAATTATCGGTTCGAACGGGAAAAATATTTATCCGGAAGAAGTCGAATCGATAATTAATGAAAGTCCTTACGTACTCGAATCGTTGATACACGAAAGAGAAACCAAATTAATTGCAAGAGTATTCTTAAATAGTGATGCTATTGATCAAGAATTTCAAATAACAAAACTAAATGAAACTAAAGCACGAGAAATAATAGACAAAATTTTAGTAGATATTCTTAATGAAGTTAATAATCGCGTTTCGACATTCTCGAAATTACACCGGGTACTTGAACAAGTAGAACCATTTGAGAAAACACCAACACAAAAAATAAAACGGTATCTCTATTTGTAGTGAGAAAAGTATTATTTATACTAATCATCTTTATCGCTGCTACAACAATATCCCTTGCTCAATTTTATAGAGTTGGCAGTGGATTTGTCATTTCACTTCCCGCTGATAATGTGAAGTTTGGCGGCGGATTTGAAGTGTTTGTTGAATATAAAAACGAATCGATCTTTTCTTTTCGCACTAATGGCGGTTTTGTGATTACAAAATTTGAGGATGTAAATCCTTATGTAAGTGATATCGATTATTCTCTTTATTGGTTAGATGGTTCGGTTATCCTAACACCATTCAAAATAATATTTGAACCATATCTCGGAGCGGGAATTGGATATTATTTTTTCTCAACCGAAGAGTTTAATGAAGTATCGACTGCAACCGGAATTTATTTTCCCCAGAAGTTAAGCAATAAGTTTTCGTATCACGTTAAAGCCGGTTTTACAATACCACTGAATGAAAGTATTAAACTCCATTTACAGGGAAAGTATTTGCTGATGGATAGAACAATTATTGTGAATGCCGAAGAAATTGTTAATGATGAAATCAGAAAAAGTACAATCGAAGAAAAATTTGATCTTTCCAATTTATTCATAACTGCTGGTATTATTTTAAAAATATAGTCCTACAATTTATTCAAATTTTCTCTGGCCTTTTTTGGTAAACCATCTACTACTAAATCGTACGAATGATCGATTAACTCTTTGACAAAACTACTCTTTAAACTCCCGGTCAAATCTAAAGTATTCCAATGTTTTTTATTCATGTGGTAACCGGGCTGAACTTCGTCGTAAATATCTCTCAGTTCAATTGCTTTTATCGGATCGCATTTTAAATTTATAGAGTGAGGATATTCTAGACTTAGCAGTGCAAAAATTTTGCCCATCACCTTAAAAACAAGTGTTGATTCATCAAATGGAAAGCCTTCGGTAACACCTTTCTTATTGAGGCAATATTTCCGAACTATTTCTATATCCATTCGTCAAATTCCTATAATTAGACTAAAGAATCACTATCTTTGCTACTTAAAAAATAAACTATTTTTCTGAAACTAAAATCTTATCTTAATGTATTATAGTAATCAAAAACACAAAAAACTGGTAGAGTTTATGAAGAAATTCTCGTTTGTCCTATTGCTGATTGTTGCACTTATAAGTTGTAAAGCACAATCACTTGAAAAATTGATAGCAAAAAATTCTGATATAGATTCCGCAAAAGTAATTCTCCCCGACGTTGAACATTCACAAGATAACAGATTGATAACACAGTTAATCTCTCGTTATCATTATAAAAAATTCGATTTAAATGATTCTTTATCGTCCATCATCTTTGATAATTATCTAAAGATGCTCGATAACAATAAAGTCTATTTCCTTAAGTCGGATTTGGATGAATTCGAAACTTTCAGAAATAAATTTGATGATTTCCTTTTGACAGGAACTCTTGAAGCGGGATATTCAATTTTCAACAGGTATAAACAAAGGTTAGCCGAACGAATTGAATATGTTGATAAAGAACTTAAAACAGAATTTGATTATTCAATTGATGAATCATTTACTCCGAATAGAAAAGATGCAGAATGGGCAGCTTCATCCGAAGAACTGGATGAAATTTGGAGAAAAAGGTTAAAGAATGATGCCCTAAATAGAAAACTTGATGGTAGAGAGTGGGATGAAATTGCAAAAACTCTCGGCGATAGATATCACAGATATCACAAAATAATTTTACAATATGATGAAGAAGATGTTTTCCAACTTTATATGAATGCTTACACGGAAGCTGTTGATCCGCATACTTCATATTTCTCCCCGATAACTTCTGAAAATTTTGATATTGATATGTCACTTTCACTGGAAGGAATCGGTGCACAATTAATGAGTGAAGATGATTATACGAAAGTCAGCAGAATTATTCCCGGTGGTCCGGCAGATAAAAGTGGTTTGCTTCAAAAGGATGATAGAATTATTGGTGTAGCGCAAGGCGAAGACGGTGAAATGGTTGATGTCTTTGGCTGGCGCTTAGATGATGTTGTTCAATTAATACGCGGCGAGAAAGGTACACGTGTCAGATTAAATGTTATACCGGCGGATGCAGATGTGAATATGGCAAGTAAAGAAATTATCATTGAGAGAGATAAAGTAAAGTTGGAAGATCAAGCCGCTAAGAGTGAAATAATATTGATCGAAAATGAAGGGACCGAATATAAGCTTGGTGTAATTGATATACCCGCTTTTTATATAGATTTTGACGCACAACGCAAAGGTGATCCTGATTATAAAAGTACAACACGTGATGTAAGAAAATTGTTGGATGAACTTAAAAAGGAAAGTGTTGACGGTGTAATAATTGATCTTAGAGAGAACGGTGGTGGTTCTTTACAAGAAGCTATTGAGTTAACAGGACTATTTATTGAACAAGGACCCGTTGTTCAAGTTCGTAATGCAAACGGATCAATTGAAGTCGGTAGAGATCCTGATAAAGATATTGCCTACTCCGGGCCATTAGCAGTTATGGTTAATAAATATAGTGCTTCCGCTTCGGAAATATTTTCAGGGGCAGTTCAAGATTATGGACGTGGACTGGTTATTGGTGAAACAACTTACGGTAAGGGAACGGTTCAGAATCTAATTGATCTAGGAATGTTCAAGAAAAGCAAAGCAGAAAAAGAAGGCAAAGTCAAAATGACTATTGCCAAATATTATCGAGTTACAGGAAGCAGTACTCAACATATGGGTGTTATACCGGATATAGTTTTTCCCGGTGTTATTGATGCACATGAATTCGGTGAAAGTTCGAAACCAAGCGCATTACCTTGGGATCAGATTCCATCAACTAATTTTCAAAAATTTTCTGATCTAGGGAGATTCTTACCTGAACTAAGAAAGAAACATGATAGCAGAATCAGTAACAACTTAGAATTTCAGTACCGGCTTGAAGATATTGATGAATACAATGAAAGAAAAAATAAAACCGAATTTTCATTGAATGAAGAAGTCAGAAAACAAGAACGTGAATTAGCTGCCGAGAAAAGAAAGAAACGTGAAGAAGAAAGAGAAACCTCATCTAGTGTAACTGTTATTGAAAAGGGTGAAGTGACAAAGAAAAATTTACGAGTAGATGATCCCGAACTCGAAGAAGCCGGATATATCTTAACAGATTTGATAGCAATGAATATCGGATAAGAATTTTAAACACTGATGGCTTGTTATTATAACCATCAGTGGTTTCTTAATTTTTTAGCTTTAAAATAAACTCCTCGACAGTATCCACCGGTAATTCACATGCAAAATTTCTACAAACATATGCCATCTGTTTATCAAAATTAAAATCGTAATTTTTTGTAAACTGTGCTAATTCTTTGACCTTATCAATATTATCTTCCGTAACAACAATGGTTACTTTGTTTGGAATGAAGTTATCATTTAATCCATTTACAAAGGGTTTAAGATCATCTATTTTTTTAGCAGAAAGAATAATTTCATATGAAGATTCTTTCGCAAAGCTTAACCCGCATAAAAAGTAAGAAAACGCTTGCGGAGCTTTAGTTATATTTTCAGCATAAGATTTTCTTAATAAATCTGCTGTTTTCTCAAATTTATCTTCAGAAGTTATTCTACCAAGTTTTATTAGATTATTCATCATCACAGAATTACCGGAAGGAATTGCGCCATCATAAATTTCTTTTGAACGGACAAGTAAGTTTTCACCAAAATCCGGAGTAAAGAAAAAACCTCCGTTTAATGTATCCCAATAATGTTTCATCAATATTTCGTTAAGTTGAATTGCTTTTGCCAAACACTGCAAATCAAAAGTAGATTCATAAAGCTCAAGCAATCCCCAAATATTAAAAGCATAATCATCTAATGTTGCCGTTAGTTTAGCTTCTCCGTCTCTATATCTATGCATCAGTTTCCCTTCTTGATCAGTTAAATGGTTTTCAATAAAACCATTTGCCTTTAACGCAGCTTTTGTATAAGAAATATTACCAAACACTCTTCCCGCTTTCGCAAGAGCTGAAATCATTAATCCGTTCCAATCTGTTAAAATCTTATCGTCTTTCTGCGGATGTACTCTGTTTTCTCTATTCGCAAAAAGTGTGATGCGTGCTTTGTTAAGTTTGTTCACTAATTCGGTAGGATCTAATTTCGTTTCTTCAACAATATCTTCAATTGATTTTGCTAAGTGGGGAATGTTTGTCCCGTTTCTTGTCTTGCTTGACTCGTCTTCAAAGTTTCCGTCCTCAGTAAATTGAAAAACATTACAAAAAAGTTCACCATCCTCTTCACCGAGAATAGCTTTCACTTCTTCGATGGACCAAACATAAAATTTACCTTCTTCACCTTCGCTATCTGCATCTTCGGCAGAATAAAAACCACCTTCGGGCGAGGTCATATCTCGTAATACATATTCAATAATTTGCTCGGAAGTTTTTTTGAAGCTTTCATTTTTTGTAATCTGATAAGCATCGGTGTAAACATGAATCATCATTGCTTGATCATACAACATCTTTTCAAAGTGAGGAAGAAGCCATTTTTGATCTGTGGAGTATCTATGAAAACCATAACCAATGTGATCAAATATTCCACCTTTACGCATTTCAACTAAAGTTTTTTTAACCATTTCCAATGCTCTATCTTCACTGTGGTACTTGTGGTAATGAAGAAGAAATAACAAATTATGCGGACTAGGAAATTTTGGAGATGATCCAAATCCACCGTGTTTTTCATCGAACCTATTATTGTAATAATCAAACGCTTGTTGAAATACTATAGACGGTATATCAGTACCTTCGTCATTAATCGATGTTTGTTTTAAATAACTTGTAATTTGCTCGGCACTTTTTTCAATTTCTTCTTTTTGATTTTTCCATGCACGATCTATGTTTTTAATCAATTCAACAAATCCGATTCTTCCGTAGCGTGTTTCTTTTGGAAAATAAGTTCCGGAAAAAAAAGGACGTTTATCGGGCATCATTATTATTGATAATGG
>QZJX01000090.1 GCA_003599395.1 Ignavibacteriales bacterium
AAATCAGAAACTTCAGGCGCAAGTGAATACGCGGTTTCACCAAACGGAAAATTGATGGCATTTGTCGTTCGCGGTGATGTATTTATAAAAGAAGTTGATAAAGAAGAAAGTAAAAGTAAAAATCTTACAAACGATCCCGGCTCTCGTGATCAAATGGTTACTTTCTTAAATGACTCTACTCTAATATTTGTAAGCGACAAATATGACCAAAATGATTTATTCATGATACGTTCAGCCGATGAAAAACAACCTAATCTTTTCAAATCGCTTAAGCATAAAATTGAAAGATTAACAAGCACCGATGGTGAAGAGAGAAATCCGGTAATTTCACCCGACTTAAAAAAGATTGCTTATGTTGTCGGAAGAGGAGAATTAATTGTCGCTGATATTTCAGCGGATGGAAAATTAAGTAATTCAAAAACATTATTAGATGGATGGGATACACCGGGAAGTATTGCATGGAGTCCCGATAGCAAATGGTTAGCTTATCAACTTTCGGATCTCTATTTCAATTCTGAAATTTATATTCACGCGGTTGACGGAAGCAAAGATCCGGTAAATGTTAGTATGCACCCGCGCGGTGATTATTCACCTTTCTGGAGTAAAGACGGATCAAAACTTGGTTTCTCTTCCGCCCGAAACAACAGCAACTATGATGTTTGGTTTACTTGGCTAAAGAAAGAAGATTTCGAAAAAACAAAAGATGATTGGAAAGAAAAAGATGACGATGGTGATAAGAAAAAAGATAAAAAGAAAGACGATGATAAAGATGAAAAGAAAGATGAAGTTGAACCGATTGTAATCGATTTTGAAAATATTCATAGAAGACTTACTCAAGTTACCTCGATGACAGGCGATGAAAGTAGTTTTGTTATTTCAAATGACGGCGAAACTTTCTTATTTACCGGTGACAGCAAAACCGATAACGGAACCGATCTTTACAGTGTTAAATGGGATGGGAAAGATCTTAAAGTTGTTCTGGGCGGTGGCAAAAGTCCGTCCGGATTTTATCTTGATCCCGAAGGTAAATACATGTATTTCATGAAACGCGGCGGATCGATCGGAAGATTTGATGTAGGCGCTTCAAAAGATGAATCACTTCCTTACAAAGCTGATCTTAAAGTTGATTACTATGCCGAACAAGATCAAGTATTTGATGAAGCTTGGCGCGCTCTCGATCTTAATTTCTACGATCCAGATTTCCATGGAAGAGATTTCGAAGCTCTAAAAAAGAAATATAAACCATGGGCAATGCAAACCTCCACCAAGCAGGATTTCCAAACAGTTTATAATGAAATGCTCGGACAAATTAATGCAAGTCACATGGGCTTATACGGAGTTCCCGATAGAGCAGAAACTCAAAAAGATAGAACCGGTTTACTCGGAATTGAGATTGAACCAGTTGATGACGGTATAAAAGTTCTTCGTGTTGTTCCTAACACTCCGGCTGATAAAGAAAGAAGTAAACTATTTGTCGGTGATGTAATAACTTCCGTTGACGGAAATAAAATTGATAACAAAGTTAACTTCTTCAGTTACTTTAATAGCAAAGCCGATGAAAAAGTTCTTCTAACAGTAAACGGAAAAGACGGTGAACGTGAAGTTGTTATTCGTCCGACTAATTCCGTTAACAACGATCTTTATGAAGAATGGGTTGATGATAGAAGAAAATTAACGGAAGAATATTCGGACGGAAGATTGGGATATATTCATATACGAGGAATGAGCATGCCGAGTTTTGAAGTTTTCGAGCGTGAACTTACAGCAAGCGGTCTCGGTAAAGAAGGTATTGTGATTGATGTTAGATTTAATGGCGGCGGCTGGACAACAGATTACTTGATGACAATCTTAAATTACAAACAACATGCTTATACTATTCCTAGAGGCGCAGCTGAAGATTTAGAAAAAGAGAAAACTAAATTCCGTGATTATTATCCTCTCGGTGAAAGATTACCTTTCGCTGCTTGGATAAAACCTTCAATTGCATTGTGTAATCAAAACAGTTATTCTAATGCAGAAATTTTCTCACATGCATACAAACAATTAGGAATCGGTACATTGGTTGGAATTCCGACATTCGGTGCTGTTATTTCAACAGGTGCTCAAGGTTTGGTTGACGGATCATATGTAAGATTACCCGGACGCGGTTGGTACGTAAAATCAGATGATAAAAACATGGATTTTGTACCTGCAGTACCGGATATTATAATTGACGATGCTCCTGATTCAAAAGCTAAAGGTGATGATCCACAGCTTAGAGCTGCAGTTAATGAATTGTTGAAACAGATTGATGGTAAGTAAATAAAATAATTAAAGGGAAGGCGAAGATTGCCTTCCCTTAACTTCATATTTTCAATAAGCGACCAATATTTACCTCAACCCCCATTTAAAGATACATTAAGGCGCACCCTCTTAACTTAAATGTGTTCATCTACTCCCATTTAATATTTGGCTTAATGTTTTTTTCTGCACAAGCTCTTAAATAAAGGTTCATCAAATTTTGATAAGGGATATCAGTCTCGGATGCCAATTCCTTAAAGTACTCAATGGTATCATTTTCAATTCGAATCGATATCTGCTTCTTTAACTTTTTTGTATAAGGATTTTTTTTTGAATTCGAAAAATCATATTCTTTCTTCATTTAATTCACCTCGTGATAATATTTGCTTTCAGATTTTGTTGCTTTTCTTGCTGAGATTAACCTAATAATTTCGTCATTCTCTCTGTACGTATGAACGACTACAAGAAGTCTTAATTTATTTGATAAACCCAAAATGATATAACGTTCTTCATCGCTCGAATGTTCATGATCTGATATTAATCGTGCATTTTCATCAAAAAATACTGATTTCGCTTCTTCAAAAGAGACTTTGTGCTTTTTAATATTTACACTGTTTTTAAGAGAATCCCATTGAAAACGAATTTTACTCATAATGCTAATATAATGATGATATAATTATATTTCAACATTCTTAAATAATAAATGCGGGGTAAAATTATATATAAGGAATAATAAGGGTTGCACAATTGTGTCTAATACTAACGAAGAGCAAAATTCAATAAAAAAAGGGGCTGTAGGAATAAGTGTAATGATAATTTTAACATTGTGACAGCCCCTAAAATTGTTTTTTAATCCAACGGTATTCTTTCTTTATATTTTGCAAGCCATGCATCGAATGTGAGAAGTTCGGGATTAAGCGAGCGGGATTCATCCAGATTTCTTGCAGAGCAATATTCAGCTTCAAAATCTCTTTTAAATTGGAACATGTTACCTAAGTCATCGGCACCCGGAAAACCGAAACCTCGATAAACTTCAGGTGAAACGGGATTGTATTTTATTGGCTTATTGAGAGCTTGACTCATAGCATCTGCCATTTGATAGCCCGTTAAATGTCCACCAGCAATTCCAACCGATTTGTTTACATACTTATCATAATTCTTAAAAATCCCGTATGCACATTTACCGATATCCTCCGCGGCAATTCCCGGTAATTTTTTATCATCCATCGGGAATGCAAAATAATAATTACCGTCGTCACCCTTTTTAGGACCCATACCAAAGTAAATAAAATTATCCCAGTAAAATGAAGTATTCAAAAAGGTTGTAGGAACATTAGCTTCTTCAAAAAATTTATTTGATTCTCCTTTGGCATCATAGTGAGGGACTTTATATTTTCCGCCAAGTGTCGGCATTCTATCATCATCAAGCGGAATCCAATTTCTAGTATCTTCCAGAGTTGACCAAATCAAATGTTTAACCCCGGTATCCTTTGCCGCTTGGGCAAATATCTTAGCCTGATTTAATTCTTTTTCAGGTGAAAAATGTTCCCAGAAGAAAGTAACTGCAAACACTCCGTATGCACCTTTGAATGCATTTGTAATGCTATTAGCATCATCAACATCAGCTTTTACAACTTCGGCTCCTTTATCGGCAAGAGCTTTGGCTTTATCTGAATTTACATCTCTCGTAATTGCTCTAACGGAAAAGTCACTGTTTTTATCGGATAATATAGCATTTGCCAATCCTCCGCCTTGAGCTCCGGTCGCGCCAAGTACGGCAATTATCTTTTTATCCATTACTAACTCCTCTCTAAAAAATTTATATGATATTTTTTGCTTTGCAATATTACAGGTGAATATAATACATTTTGTCCTAATTAACAGAGAGAATCAAGCAATGAATTATTATTACTGCCTACAAACGATAATTCATTTTCCCGTCCAATTCGAGTGAATGGCAATATTATAAATCTTCGGTTGCAAAAAAGTGAATTCTATGGAAATTAAACAAATAACATAAATATTAGCGAAGTAGCATTGCTATTATTATAATTGAATGGGTCTGTTAATAAAAACTGAAGATCGGTGATTTGAAACAGCCGCTGCTGAATTGTCGGAACAGATTATTAATTAAGAGGACTAATTGATATTTGTGAGGTCATGCAATAAGATTGTCTCCATTTATTATTTACAACTCCATACTTACATCACTTACAAAAGCTTTTAACGAATAACGTTCTTTCAGTATTTTCAATTTTTCAATTATGGTTTTAATCTTTTCCTCATTGTCGATACACAGAATTACATTTCTACGGTTCACTTCTGTTATTTCATCCTTTACCCGTTTACCATTTTTCCCTCTGCCTGCGGCATCTGCAATAACCGTATAGCCTAAAGCCTCACTGTCTTCAAGTATATCGATTACCTTATTTAACTCGTAGCTGCCAATTATTATCTCTAACTTTTTCATTTTATATTCACATAATATTTTGTAAAAAACCTGCGATCGAATAATAGAGCGGGATTCCGAAAACGATATTAAAAGGGAATGTAATCGCCAACGACATTGTAATATAATAAGAAGGATTAGCCGAAGGCAATGCTAATCGTACTGCAGCCGGTGCTGCAATATAGGATGCGCTTGCTGTTAAAACGGCAAAAAGTGTAACACTTCCAACAGTCAATCCTATTGCAGTTGCCAATATTGCACCAAGAATTCCATTAAAAATTGGCATTAAAAGCCCAAATAACCCAAGAGAAATTCCAACTTCTCTGAATTCATCGATTCGCTTTCCGGCAAGCATTCCCATTTCAAGCAAAAACAAAGTTAATATTCCCTGAAATGGTGAAACAAAAAAGTGTTCCGTAATTTCGTAGCCCTGTTCACCTGTTGTAAATCCAATTAACATGCTTCCGAATAGAAGAATAACGCTGCCGTTAAAAAGTGATTCGCGAATAACTTCATTTATATGAAATTGAGTTGATGCAGATTTCTTTTTTGTGAGATATGCAACAAGCAGTAAGGAGATGAAAATAGCAGGAGATTCCATTAATGCCATCATACCAACCATAAACCCGTCGTATATAACAATCTCTCTTTCTAAAAACGTGACGGCAGTAACAAATGTTATAACACTTACCGAACCGTAGTGAGCGGCAATTGCTCCGGCATTAATTGTATCAAGCTTATTTACTTTTTTTAATATTATAAAACTAATTAGAGGAATAAGAATACCGACAAATATCGTTATCCCGATTGAACTTAACAGACCAGGGCTCAAACCGCTATGTTCAATTTCGACTCCGCCTCTGAAACCGATAGCCATCATTAAATAGATTGATAATATTTTCGCTATCGATTCAGGTATCTTTAAATCGGATTTTATAATTGACGCAAAAAAACCTAATATAAAAAATAATATTGCCGGTGATTTTATGTTGAGGAATGCATTCTGTAGTAACTCTAACAAAGTCAGCCTTTCTATATAGTTAAGGCAAATATAAAAAATGCATAATTAAATGTAATACTCCTTTGTTTTTCAATAATAGGGTTTTATCGTAATTAAATTCATCTATTTTACAGAAAGTGGACTTGCATAAAATTATTCCTTGATGTTAAATCATGCATTTCGTAAATAAGAGTTGTCGTCCTGTTATTGTTGTGTATCATAAATACATTAATTAATAGCGAGGCTAGTATGTTCACGGATATTGAATTGTATAAACTGAGCTGCGATATAAGCAGGCGTGATTTTATAAATAAATCGGCCAAGACAATTGGCGGTATAGCAGTCGGTTCTTTTGTTGTTACATTTATCAATGCATGTTCAGGCGATGATTCATCACCGACTTCACCAAATGGAAATGGTAACGGGGGAGGAGCTGTTCAATTAACCGTAGATATATCATCGGCTCAAAATTCATCGCTTCAAACTGTTGGCGGGCTGCTCACACTTGGTGCAAATGATATTGATCCGCAGGGAATTTTTATTTACCGTCAAAGCGAATCTTCGGTCATTGCATTCAGCAGAGAGTGCACACACGAAAGATGCCAAGTCGGTTCCTTCGCTTCGAATAATATTGCAACATGCCCCTGTCATGGAAGCCAATATAATCAACTGGGTAATGTTGTAACCGGACCGGCAGCGTCATCGTTACGAAGATACACTGCAGTTTTAGAAGGGAATATTATTACAATCACTAGATAGGTCATAATGAATACAAAAATTGACGAGTTAATTAGTAAAATCGAAAAACTCGATGACAAAACCATACCGCAATGGGGAACAATGACCGCACAAAAAATGGTCGAGCATTTAATAAATACATTCAGAATATCTTCCGGCAAATTGGAAATAGAATGCTTCACGGAAGAAAGAAAACTTCCGATTCTAAAAAGATTTTTATCCAGCGATAAGGCATTGCCACGTGAGTTTAAGAGTCCGGCAAACGAATTAGTTCCGCAAGGATATCAATTTCAAACAATAGAAATTGCGAAGTCAAATCTATTAAAAGAAGTTGAAGATTATTATAAGTTTTTTGATAAGAAGCCGGATGCTAAATTGATAAACCCTACCTTCGGTGAATTAAATAGAGGAGAGTGGGAAAATTTTCATATCAAACATTTAACTCACCACCTCACACAATTTGGTCTACTCCCGTAGAGATTTAATTCATTAAATCTCTCACCCGAATAAGAGTACTCAAAAGGGATTTGTTATTTTAATTGCTTGAACTATAGCAGAGACTTGATGAACTTGTCCGCCTCTGGCGTGATCAAGTCTCTACTTTCGATGAATACTTTTAGTAGAATTTTATATTTTTGTTTAAGGAAAAACTCCAACGGAGGAATGAATATGTCTCATCAAAAAGATTTTGTTTATTCCGATCAGCCTGAACCACACAAACAAAGAACAAGAGATATTCTAAAAGCACATCCCGAAGTAAGAGAACTAATAGCACGAACCCCAATGAGTGCAGTGATTGTAATAGGAGTTGTTGCATTACAAATAATTCTTGCAATCATATTAAGTGCACAAGCTTGGTGGATGGCTTTAATTACCGTATTTGTGCTCGGTGCATTTGCTAATCACTCATTGTTTGTATTAATTCACGAAGCAACACATAACCTAATCTTTAAGAACAGAGAATTAAATAAAATATTCGGGATTATAGCTGATTTGCCCAACATAGTGCCAAGCAGCATTTCGTTTAGAACTTATCATTTACAGCATCATTCACATCAAGGGGATTATAAACTTGATGCGGATCTGGCAAGTAAGTGGGAAGCGAAATTAATCGGAAGTAATTTTTTTGGAAAAAGTTTGTGGTTATTGTTCTTCCCGCTATTTCAAGCGCTGCGTCCTCCAAGACTCAATATTAAATTTGCAGATGCGTGGACATTTATAAATTGGTTCTTCGTCTTCGCTTTTGATTTTGTAATAATTTACTTCTTCGGCTGGGTTTCATTTCTTTATTTAGTTTTTTCATTTTTCTTTTCAATCGGCTTTCATCCGCTTGGCGCCAGATGGATTCAAGAACATTTTCTTACATATCCACCGCAGGAAACATATAGTTATTATGGCCCGTTGAATATTCTTGCTTTGAATGTTGGTTATCATAACGAGCACCATGATTTTCCATCAATTCCTTGGAACAAGTTACCTAAGCTGAGAGAAATGGCTCCGGAATTTTATAATAATTTACATTATCACAAATCATGGTTCTTATTATGGTTGAGGTGGTTGTTTGATCCTAAGTTATCTCTTTATTCAAGAATGGTGAGGAAGGTAAGTGCGGCTTCGTAAATTTAATTAAGGCAAGAATTAATAGAGTAACTAATTCTTGCCAGATTTTTTAATTTAAATCTTCCAATATTCTTTTCAGGTTTCCTATCGATTCAGACCAGTCATGTTGTTTTGCTTTCTCTTTTTCTACAACATCGACCGGAGCATTGTTTACAAATTTTTCGTTAGATAGTTTTTTTGAAACCGAATTAAACAATCCTTCCAAACGAGAAATTTCCTTTTCTATTCTTTGACGTTCAACATCGAGATCAATTAATCCTTCCAAAGGAATATAAATATCGCATCCTTTAACAACCGATGAAGCACTTGCTTTTGGTTTTTCAATATTTGCACCAACGTTCAAGTTATTTACTTTAACTAATGATTTTATGTAACGCTTTTGAACTTCTGTAATTTTATCGGCTTTTAAGTAAATGTCAATTTGTTTTGACGGAGCAATGTTCATCTCCCCACGAATATTTCTGATTGCGTTTACTACACTTTGCATAAATTCAATCTCTTCTTCGGCAGTTCTATCAATTTTACTTTCATCTGCTTCGGGGAAATTTGAAGTCGAGATACTTTCACCCTCTTTTCTTTCATCTAGCAATTGCCAAATTTCTTCGGATATATAAGGCATCATCGGATGAAGTAATTTCATCATTTCCGCAAATAGATTTATTGAACGTGTAAGTACTGCAGATTTAATTTCTTTATCATCGGAATAAATTCTGTTCTTGGACATTTCAAGGTACCAATCACAGAAATCTTTCCAAATAAATCCATAAATAATTTTATGTGCACCATTGATATCAAATTTATCTAGCGCGGATTTGTATGATTTTATTGTGCTGTTAAAACGTGATTCAATCCACTTATCAGAAAAATCAATGTGTTTATTGATTAGAGATTCATCAAGTTCAATATCTTGTGTGTTCATTAATAAGAAGCGAGCCGCGTTCCAAATTTTGTTAGCAAAGTTTCTTCCAATTTCACATTTATCGGTTGAGAAAAGTACATCTTGTCCAAGCGGAGCAATATAGTTTATCGTAAATCGTAAAGCATCGGCACCGTATTGATCAATAACTTCAAGCGGATCGGGAGAGTTGCCGAGTGACTTGCTCATCTTTCTTCCTTTTTCGTCACGAATAATACTCGTGAAATAAACATCTTTAAAAGGAATATCGTTTTTAAAATGCATTCCGGCCATTATCATTCTGGCAACCCAAAAGAAAATTATATCGGGACCGGTAACAAGCAAGTTGGTCGGATAGTAATAATTTTGATCTCGTTCATTTGTAAAAACATCTTGTGCCCAAATCCAACTTGAAGCCCAAGTATCTAGTACATCTTCATCTTGAGTCCAATTTTCAATGTCCTTGGGTGGATTAACTTCGCAATAAATTTCTTTTGTTTCTTTGTGATACCAAACCGGAATTCGATGTCCCCAATAAAGTTGACGTGATATACACCAATCTTTTATGTTTTCCATCCAGTGTTTGTAAGTTTTTATCCAATGGTTTGGATGGAAATTAACTTTGCCGTCTTCGACTACATTTAAAGCCGCTGCTGAAAGTTCGTCCATTTTCATAAACCATTGTTCGGAAAGATAAGGTTCTATAGGTACTCCACCTCTTTCTGAATAACCGACATTGTTTGTGTAGTCTTCAATCTTTTCAAGTAGACCGAGTTCCTCAAATTTAGCAACAACTCTTTTTCGAACTTCGTATCTATCAAGATTACGTAAATCATCAGGAACATTATTGTTGGTTGTCGCATCTTCATTAAAGATGTTAATCATTTCAAGATTATGTCGCTGACCCATTTCGTAATCATTTATATCATGAGCGGGAGTTACTTTTACAACACCGGTTCCAAATTCTTTATCAACATATTCATCGGCGAATATCGGTATTTCTCTTCCGACAATTGGAAGAACAACTTTCTTACCGATTAAATCTTTATAACGTTCATCACTTGGATTAACAGCAACTCCGGTATCACCGAGCATTGTTTCGGGACGGGTTGTTGCAACAACAAGTTTAATATCACTATCCTTAACCGGATATTGGAAATACCAAAGTTTTCCGTTTACTTGTCTGAAAATAACTTCTTCATCGGAGATTGCCGATTTAGATGCAGGATCCCAATTTACCATTCTATAACCACGATAAATCAATCCTTGCTTATATAGTTTTACAAATGCTTCAATTACTTTTTTGTAGTAATGATTATCCATTGTAAAGCGTTCACGTTCCCAATCGCAGCTTACACCAAGTTTTTTTAATTGCTTGATAATAATACCGCCGTACTTTTCAGTCCACTCCCAGCAATGTTTTAAGAATTCATCACGACTAAGCGAATGTTTATCAATTCCTTTTTCTTTTAAGAAGTTTACAACTTTAGTTTCGGTTGCAATTGAAG
>QZJX01000058.1 GCA_003599395.1 Ignavibacteriales bacterium
CTATGACTGGAGAACTGCCGAATGGTGTGAAAGAAAAGGACTTTATAACAAAGTTTTCAAATCAATAGATTTAGTTGATGAAGAAGTTACAAAGCTAAGTACATCCTTGGCTGAAGGAAGTAAAGAAGCAATGCGGCAATTGAAAAAAGTTCTTTGGGAAGGAACTGATAACTGGGATCAACTTTTGGAACAACGCGCTGAAATAAGCGGTAAATTAGTCTTAAGTGATTTCACTAAAGAATATATAGAAGCATTCAATAAAGGAAATAGGTAATTGTGAAACCCAACTTCTTGAAGAAGTTGGGTTTCTAAAAAGGGGGCAAGTATGAACAAAAAATTTTTCTTGTTTTTTTCTTTCATCATTATTCTTTCGGCTCAAAATAACATATCACAATATTTCAAAAATATTAACGGCTGCTTCGTTTTATATGATTTTAATAATGATGAGTATATTCGTTACAATAAAGAGAGATGTGAACAAAGATTTTTACCTGCATCAACTTCTAAAATCATGAACTCCATTATTTTCTTAGAGGAAAATATTATTCCGGATGAGAATTTTATGGTTAAATGGGATAGTGTTGATAGAGGTTGGGATAAATGGAATATGGACCATAATTTGAGAACTGCAATTAAATATTCTGCAGTATGGTTTTATCAAGAATTAGCTCGACGAATGGAAAGAGAAGTATATCAAAATTATCTAGATAAATTTGATTACGGTAACAAAACAATCGGTGATAGAATTGACAATTTTTGGCTCGATTGGAGTTTACAGATTTCCGCAAATGAACAGATTGAATTCTTAAAAAAGTTTGTTAAAAATGAACTTCCGGTTTCGCAAAGATCGATTGACATAACAAAAGAAATTTTAATAGCTGAACAAACTGACAATTATGTTTTGCGTGCAAAAACCGGTCTCGGTGATAAACGCGATGGACTTTATACCGGTTGGTATGTCGGTTATGCTGAAGCGAATAATAATGTTTACGTTTTCGCGATGAATATGGAAGCAGAAGATTACGAAAAAATAAAAACACAAGTAAGAATTGATTTAACGAAAAATATACTTACCGAACTAGGTGTTTTAAAATAAAATTGGCGCAATTAGAAAAGCCCAACCCCGATTGATCGGGGTTGGGCTATTTACATTAATTATAGAGTTATAAAATTCCGGATCAGTATCGCCTTCGGTTGAAATCAACATAATTTTTGAATCAGCGTTTATCTCTAAACTTTCTAAAATTGATTTATCATTTTTGAAAGCATGACTTAAAATTCCATAGGACACAGCACCCGATTCCCCTGAAACTATATTAAGTTTTGCCAGTTCACGCATCCCAATTTTTGTGATTTCATCAACGCATGAAGTGAAATAATCGCTGTGCTTGGATATGATATCCCACGCAATCTTACTTGGAATTCCGCAAGAAAGACCGGCCATAATAGAATCAAGTTTACCGGAAACTATATGAGGTTCTCCGTCATTTATTTCAATTGATTTATAAAAGCAATCAGCTTTATTTGGCTCAACAATAATTGTCTTGGGTTTATTGACTCCAAATTTATTAACTAGAAACGCTTCGATTGCAGCCGGCATTGATCCAACTCCGCAATGAAGAAATATGTGTGTGAAATTTTCTCCATTAAGCTGCTCATAAATTTCATCTATCAGAGTTAAATAACCTTGCATGATCATTAAGGGAATTTCTTCATAACCAAACCATGATGAATCCTGAACAAGAATTGAGTTTTCATTTTTGGCAAACTGTTTAGCTTTTTCTGTAGCAAAATCATAATTACCATCGACTACAAAAACTTCTGTAGCAAATTCTTTTATGTTATTTATTCTAGATTCAGAAGATGTGTTTGGCATAAACACAAAAGATTTACATCCAAGTTTATTTGCAACCCAAGCAACACCTCTACCGTGGTTGCCATCTGTTGCTGTAACAAAACTAAATGACGATAAATCCTCTGCTGACAATTTTTCAAATGATAGAAATTCTTTATTAATACCGAGTTTGTTACTAAGAATATTTGTGATAGCGTAACTTCCACCTAAAATTTTGAATGCTTTCAATCCCATTCGATGAGATTCATCTTTTAACCATAACTTGCTGATACCAAATTTAATCGCGGTATCTTCCAATTCAATTAACGGCGTTGTGTTGTATTTAGGAACAGTTCGATGAAAGTTTCTAATTCCTATAGCAATTTCATCTGAAAAGAGATTGGCATATTCACTTACATTTGGATTGACATTTTTATTATTAATGACATTAACAAGCTGATTCAAATTATTTTGATTAAAGGATTTATCCATTCCAATTTTCCGAGTATTTTTGGATTAATGATTTTACTTTGTCTCTAAAGGGTTCCTTAATAGGAATACCCTTCTCAATATCTGCGTTAATAAATTTTGCGTCGTTAGTTTTTAGAAAATTTGAAAATCCATCTGTGTTTAACCAATAATAAATTCCCCAATTCTCGAGATTCCATTTTTCATCATAGGCATTAAGTTCATAATCAATATAGAAAAGTTTCTCGTTCGATATAACAAAGTTATTTGGAAAATAATCAATATTGAGCTTATGTTTTTGAAGATGATTTGATAAAGCGAATAGATCTTTAATGGTATTTTCTAACAGACAGCCTTCAGCAATAATTTGTGAAGCCACTTTCCCGTTAATAAAATCTTTTATTAAGTAATTGTTCTTGTAATCAACATAGTGAAGTTTTGGAATGTTGATTTTCAACTTGGAGAGAGTTTTGTATGAACTAACTTCATCTCTCAGTTTACTTTGATTCCATTTATAATAACTCACATTCTCATCGTGCATAACCTTGATTACATACTTTTCATTTTGGAAGTATGCCAGATAAGAGTCACCCGATTTACCTCTTCCTAATTTTGACTTAATTACAAAATCACCGAATTCTGTTTTGAATAAATCGTCTCTTTTCATTTACAATTTCCTTCGCATCAATCATGCAACTTTTTTCATATTAAAGCTATGTTTGGTATTTTTAGACTTCACTTCCAAAAATTAATGAGAAAAATGAATAAAATAATCTATGTAATATTCCTTTTATTTATTGCAAATTTAACCGCCCAAGTTAATACGGAAAAATATCGAACCTCTGAAGACTTTGTTGGATTAGCCGGCTTTCTTGAACTAAGCGGGACGGTTAAAACAGGGAACACAGATAAAACAGAAGCTTCAATCGACGGTAGATTGGATTGGAAAACCGGAAAGACCACAACATTTTTTATTTTCCAAAGTGATTATGAATGGGTTAACGGAAATCGATCTTCGGATGCGGGTTTGCTGCATATTAGAAATGTAACCGGCTTAGTTAACAATCTTAGTTCTGAGGCTTTTTTCCAAATCAATTATGACAAAAAAATTCTAGTTGCTAACCGAGAATTGATTGGTGCCGGACTTCGATACAAACTATTTGATTTTGAGGATGGAGATATTGTAATCGGATCGGCATACATGTTTGAGCATGAGAATTATAATTTGCCTAATAGTTCAATTCATAAATCTGAAGTAAGTGTAAGTCGGTGGAGTAATTACATCTCGTACTATTTTAAAATGAATTCATTACTTACAATTGGCGGAGTAGTATATTATCAACCAATGTTCGAAAAATTTTCTGATTTACGATTATTAAATGAAAATAGTATTACAGTTTTAATAACAGAGCTGCTATCAATCTCAATTAACTTTAAAGTTAGGCACGATTCACTTCCGCCGGATGGAATTGAACAAACCGATACTAAAACTGATTTGGGAATTGCACTAAGATTTTAAAACGAAAAGTATAGAGATAAAGTCAAATCAGAAGTTAAAATACTTTCTTCATAATCTTCTTTGCCTAGTAAATTCAATGAGCTGTAAGCGAAGTTTAGATCAAGTTCAATTCCGGGAAATAGTGAATAGCCAACTCCACCACTTGTACCTAAGCCAATTTTAGTCTTACCCGGAAAACTTTCGATTCTAGTTTTACCTTGTGTATCAGTTCTATAAAGTTCAGCATCACCAAACAAACCGAAGAGCATGTCGATGCCAAGATAAGGATGGAAATCTCCAAATTCGAGAATGTATTCCAATCCAACCGTAATAGTGGTTAAATTGTTTATAACTTCTACTTGCAATGGAATCGAATTAGCTGCCGGATTAATGTTTCTAACAATTCCGTTGCCTTTTACTTCCGAATAATAATAACCACCCTTGAATCTGAAATTTTTATCTGGTAAACGGTATTTTACTGCAAGTGAAAATTTTGAATCCCCGTCTACATTATATGAAAGAATATCGAAATTGTTTCTTTCAACAACGTTATTCTTAAATTCGACCAAACCCCAACCAAACCCAACAGTTAGATTTTGAGCATATAAGCTGGAACTTAAAACAAACATGAAAATGTAAATTACTTTTCTGATATTAGCCTCGTGATGATTATTTAAAAAGTACAAAAAAAATCCTTTACCCACAGGGAATTAATCTTTATAATACAAAACATCTTATAAAACGGGGGATAGAATGTTAAAAATAAAAACCGGTTTACTGAGCTTAATTTTTTGTACATCAATTCTTTTTGCTCAGCAAAAAATTGAAAACTTAAATTGGCTTGAAGGAACATGGACATCAGAAAAATGGGGAGGAATTGTCGAAGAATATTGGAGCGCACCAAATGGCAATTCAATTATTGGAATGTTCAGACTCATAAATGAAGGCAAAGTTCAATTTACCGAACACTGGATTTTATCTGAATATGATGGAAATTTAGCACTTCGGCTTCGCCATTTCAATCCCGATTTTACCGGCTGGGAAGAGAAAGATGAATATCTTGAATTTCCATTTCAAAAAATGGGTGATGATTTCATTCAATTTAAAGGATTGAGATATGAACTGGTATCGTCAACAGAGATAAAAGTAACGCTAGACATGAAAAGGGGTGAAAATATTGAACAGGAAATTTTTAATCTGAAGAAAAAGTAATTCAATAAGAAATGACGAACGGATTAAATTTACAGATAGATATATTTATCGTATTTTAATTATTCAAAAAATATTCTTTTTACAAATATGGAGTAGTAATGGCTGTAATAAGACCATTTAAAGCAGTTAGACCCGATGAAAATGTTGCACACCTTGTTGCAAGTGTTCCTTATGATGTTGTTAACAGAGAAGAAGCCGCTGAACTTGCAAAAGGTAATCCATTAAGTTTTTTAAGAGTTACCAGATCAGAAATAGAACTTGAAGCGAAAACAGATCCGTACTCGGATCAAGTTTATCTTAAAGCAAAAGAAAATTGGAAAAGATTGCGCAAAGAAGCACCCCTTCTTCAAGATGAAAAACCTCATTTTTATATCTATCAATTGAAATGGAAAGAGCAGGTACAGACAGGTATCGCTGCAACATTTTCAGCCGACGATTATGATAACGACGTCATTAAAAAGCATGAGAAGACAAGAAAAGTTAAGGAAGATGATAGAACCAATCATATAGTTACAACTGAAGCACAAACAGGTGCTGTCTTCTTAACTTATAAAGGTGTTCCTGAAGTAAACGAAGTTGTTGATAAAACAATTAATGAATATGATTCTCTTTATGATTTTACTGCACCTGACGGAGTTCGTCATACAGTTTGGCAAGTTCCTGATGACTTTAATGATATTATAATTTTCGAATTAGACAAAGTTGAAAGTCTTTACATTGCAGACGGACACCATAGAGCCGCAAGTGCAAGCCGTTCACAAAAGGTTAAGAAAGAAAACAATGTCGGTCATACCGGAAGTGAAGAATATAATTTCTTCATGGCAGTTTTATTTCCGGCAGAACAATTAAAAATTCTTCCGTACAACAGAGTTGTTTTTGAATTTCCGCGCGGATTACAAAAAAACTTTATGGATATGTTAAAGGAGAATTTCTCAGTTGAGGAAACAGATAATCCGAATCCACCTGAAAGAAGAAGCATTTGCATGCATTATAAAAAGAAATGGTATTTATTAAAACCAAATGAAAATGTAAAACCCGGTGAGAGTATTGGCGAAAATTTGGATGTAAGTATTTTACAAAACTATGTTTTAAGTCCGCTGTTTGGAATTGATGATCCTCGCACAAATACTAATGTCGATTTTATTGGCGGAATAAGAGGTACGGAAGAACTTGAAAAATTAGTTAACGAAGGAAAAGCATCGATCGCATTTTCTATGTACCCCGTTTCGGTTGATGATTTAATCAATATTTCCGATGCCGGTGAAATCATGCCGCCAAAATCGACTTGGTTCGAACCAAAATTAAGAGATGGTCTTTTAGTTCACGCTATAGATTAATTCGTAGTTATTAAAAAAAGGAATAAAGTTATGTCAAACAGAATTTATAATTTCAGCGCGGGTCCCGCAATATTACCCGAAGAAGTTTTACGAGAAGCACAAGAAGATATGCTAAGTTACAAAGGCACCGGAATGAATGTTATGGAAATGAGTCACCGTGGAAAAGTATATGACGGAATTTTCAAAGGTGCCGAAGCTGATTTAAGAAAATTATTAAACATCAGTGATGATTATGCAATATTGTTTTTACAAGGGGGAGCTACTCTACAATTTTCAATGGTTCCGTTAAACTTAATGCCCCCCAAAAACAAAGCCGACTATATTGTAACCGGTACATGGGCAAAGAAAGCAGTTAAAGAAGCAAAACGAGTCGGTACCGTTAATATTGCCGGTTCAACCGAAGCAGAAAAGTTTGTTAGACTTCCTAAACAAGAAGAATTGAAGTTAGATCCGGATGCATCATATATTCACTTTACCTCAAATAACACAATCTTTGGCACACAATATAAGACTGAACCGGAAGTTGGTTCTGTACCTTTAGTTTGTGATACTTCTTCGGATATGCTTCACAAAAAAATTGATGTAAACAAATATGCTTTAATCTATGCGGGCGCTCAGAAGAATATGGGTCCTGCCGGTGTTGCTCTTGTAATTATTAGAAAAGATATGCTTGAAAGAAGTTCGGATTCACTTCATACTTATCTCAATTATAAAGTTCATGTTGAAGGCGAATCACTTTACAATACTCCCGCAACTTATTCGGTTTATATAATGGGATTAGTTTATAAGTGGTTATTAAATCTCGGCGGATTGGATAAGATGTATGAAATCAATAAAGAAAAAGCAGCCATTCTTTATGATTATATAGACGGAAGCGACGGATATTATAAAGGTACAGTTGTAAAAGAAGACAGATCTTTAATGAACGTAACATATCGTTTGCCTTCGGAAGAATTAGAAAAGAAATTTATTGCCGAAGCTTCAGAAAAAGGGTTCAGCGGATTGAAAGGTCACAGATCTGTCGGCGGAATTCGTGCATCAATTTATAATGCATTCCCAACAAAAGGCGTTGCAGCGCTTGTCGAATTCATGAAAGATTTTAAGAAAAATAATTAAGCATAATTCTAAAACCCGCCTTCAAATAGTTGTAGGCGGGTTTTTTGTTTTAATCAAATATAAGTTCTTCTTCGCCGGTTCAACATCTTCGATTTTCACATCATCACTAAAATTATTGTTGATTGTATTCATCGCGTCCTTGAACACACCGATTGAACGTTGACTTAATAAATCAATTTTTATTAATCCATAATCCTCGATTGGATACATATCCGGTTGCGTAATAATTAATCCGAGTCCCTTGTTTTTTGCATACTCCAACGCAAGATAATTTGTAATCGGTTCTTTAGTGATTACAATTCCCGATGGATGAATGCTTAAATGACGAGGAAAACGAGATAACTTTGATGCAATTTTTATAATTGTTTTCCACGGTTCGTTTTCAAAGTTGAGCGATTTTGATTCGGGAAATTTTTCGGAAAGTTTATCAAGATTCTTTGCGCTTGTCCACGGTATGAATTTACTATAAGTAGAAATCTCGTTTTGTGAAATTCCGAATACTTTTGCAACTTCACGAAAAGCAGACCGCGCCCTGAATGTTACCATAGTTGAAATCATTGCAACCTTATTATAGCCATATTTATCAAAAACATACTTTATGATTTCGTCGCGCTCTTTCCAAGAAAAATCAAGATCAACATCCGGCGGAGAAAATCTTCCGCGGTTTAGAAATCTTTCAAAATAAAAATTGTATTTAATCGGATCGACTTCTGTAAAACCGAGACAATATGAAACCAAACTATTAGCTGCAGAACCTCTTCCGATATGCATAACACCGCGATTTTTTGCTTCACGAATTATATCCCACACAATCAAAAAGTAATCACAAAAACCCATTTCGTCGATAACTTCCAACTCGTATTGCAATCGTTTAACAGCTTGTTCTGTAATAGGTTGATATCTTTTCTCCAATCCATGAAAAGATATTTTCCATAAAAATGAGAAAGCAGTTTCCGTTGAGGGAAGTGGAAAAACGGGGAACTTATATTTACTAAACTCTAAATCAACATTACAATTTTTAGCAATTCGTTCGGCATTCCATAATGCTTCGGGCAAGGACCGCCATTCTTGTTTTAATTCATCGCTGGTTTTCAGGTGATACTCTTCATCAACCAGTTCATCTTTGCTGAGATTATCGATTGTGGTATTAAGTCTGATGGCAGTGACAGTTTTATGCAGAATAAAATCATCTTTCTTTAAGAAATAAGCTGGATGTGTAGCAACTATCTGCAATTTTTTTGTTCTTGCAAAATCATAAAGTTCACGTGTTCTTCGTTTCTGATTTGATGTGATGATTAGCTCAACAAATAAATTTGAGCGAAGTTGGTCTGTTAATTTGATTTGCTTAAGAAGTTCGATTGATGATGTAATTATGAATAAATTTTCGAGTGGATCGATAAATAAATCGACTAAACGAAAATCGTCCTTTAATTTTCTCGTAGTGATAATTTTACAAAGATGTGAATAACCAGTATTGTTCTTTGCCAGAAAAACTGCGGATAAATTTTTATCAATCGGATCATCAATCAATGCACCAAGTATTGGTTTGATGTTTTCTTCTTGAGCAAGTTTTGCAAATTGAATAAGTCCGTACATCGCATTTGTGTCCGTTAAGGCGACGTATTGATTCCCGTCTTTCTTTGCAAAAGAAATAAGTTCTTCAATAGGAATTGTCCCTTGAAGCAAAGAGTAATTTGAATGTGTGTGTAGTGTTATCATTTTTACTTTTATTAAGGAAAAATGCACAAATGCATTCCCTTGTTTTTACACATATTTTTACACATATTTATTCATACAAAAATGACAATGGGATTGTCTATGCCATCAATTAAAACAAAAAAAGAACGATTTAGCTTTTTTGTTGATCGTGAATTGTCCGAAAGAGTAGAAAAAATCTCTAAACAGACAAATCAAACAATGAGCGAATTAACGCGCAAAGCTCTGCAAGCATATATCGAGCAGATTGAAAAAGAAAAAACCGAACAGGAACTAGCAGCCGGTTACCAAGCCAATTACGATTATTATTCCAAATCTCAAAAAGAGTGGAATTATGCAGATAAAGAGTAAAACCGGTATTGTTACCCCACTTCTTCGCGGAGATGTTTATTTAGTCAACCTCGACCCGATTGTTGGCAAAGAAATTGGTAAAGCAAGACCGGCAGTAATTATTCAGAACGATATTGGAAATAAATTCAGTCCGGTTACAATAATTGCTCCGATCTCAAGTATTAAAGAAATTACCAAACCGCTTCCAATTATGATCCACCTTCAAAAAGGTGAAGGCGGATTAAAAGAAGAAAGTTTTGTCGATTGCGGACAAATTCGTACAATCGATAAAGAACAAAGATTAATTACAAAATTCGGAAGTTTAGATAGAGAAAAAATGTTTGATGTTGACAAAGCAATTAAAATTTCTCTAGCACTTCGCTAATTCCTTTTTCGTTGCTTGTTTTACTAAAAGACTATGTAACCGCAGACTTTATGTCTGCGGATTTTTGTGATAATAGTTTTGATATCAATCACGTCGACATAAAGCCGACGGTTACATAGCATTCACACATTTCTCCCCATATGAATTACATCAAAGCCAAATTTGTCGCGGATTTTCATTACTGCTCTCAGCATTCTTTTTCTAATTGTTTCTTCGTCTTCAAAAAGTAATTCTTGTTCGGTGAAATGTTCAAGTTTACTTAAGTGAATTCCTATAAGTCTCACGCCAACTCTGCGTGTATATGCTTTGCGGAAAAGATCAACTGCTACATTATAAATTGTTTTATCGTCATCCGTTCCTTGTAATGATTTAGAACGCGTCCACGTTACAAAATCCGAATAGCGCAGTTTTATAGAAACGGTTGAAGTCTGCCAATTCTCGTTTCGCAGTAATTGACATGCTTCTTCAACAAGTTCAAAAAGAATGGATTCGATTTTTTCTTTATTAACAATATCTTCGCCAAAGGTTGTCTCTTTC
>QZJX01000050.1 GCA_003599395.1 Ignavibacteriales bacterium
CCATATTCATATCCTTTGTGTTTACCAAGTTCTTCTTGATGATATGTAGAAGTTTGATATATCGGAATTGTTATTGCACCGCTTAGCGGTTCAGGTGTTTGTCCGGCATGCACAGCATCAGTTTGAAAACCCATTTTAATTTCCTATTTAATATTTTCTATTGACAATTTTCAATTAACTAAAATCAATTAAATCATATCTTGTAATTAAATCTGTAATTCGTCCAAAATCACTAACTAAAATTGCATTTCTATCTTTCAACATTTTTTTCACTTCTTCAATTTCTGTTTTGGCATCAATTATTGGAAATGATTCTTCCATAACTTCCGATACTTTTACGTTCAATAATTTTGAATCTACCACCAGTTTTCCCATTAATTTATTTTCACGTACGGATCCGACCGGCTTTAGATGTTCATCGAATACGGGAATTTGTGTGTATCCATATTTATTAAAAATTGAGACCGCATCTTTCACTAAATCACTATCATGAACGTAACAGATATTTTCAATTCCTCTCCGTTTCTTCTCGTCAGAAACATCACGCAGAATTTTCATTTCTACTTCGAGCATTCTATTATTTTTTAACCAGCTTTCATTGTGCACTTTGGAAAGATAACGTTCACCGGTATCACAAACGATGAAGACGACAACATCATTTTCAGTTAAATCTTTCGCAATATCCAAAGCTACTTTAACAATTGTTCCAGTACTGCCACCACAGAATATTCCCTCTTCTTTGGTTAAACGACGAGCCATCGCAAATGATTCTCGATCACTTACATTTATTATCTGATCGATGTATTGAAAGTGAACATTTTTCGGTAAGCAGTCTTGTCCAATTCCTTCAACTAGATAGGGTGTACCTTTAATAAGTTCGCCGGTTTCCTTATACGTTTTGAAAATTGAGCCAAGCGGATCAGCTCCGATAACTTTTATATTGGGATTTTTTTCTTTTAGAAATCTTCCCGTTCCGCTTATTGTTCCACCGGTTCCGATACTTGCAATAAAATGAGTAATCTTACCATCGGTCTGTTTCCAAATCTCAGGTCCGGTCGTTTGATAATGTACTTCGGGATTTGCGGGATTTGAATATTGATAGGCAAAAATAGAATTCGGTGTTTCATCGGCAATTCTTTTTGCTACGTTTACATAATAATCCAGATGATCCGGTTCAACTGCATTTGAAACAACGATTACCTCCGAACCAAGTGCACGAAGGTAATTTATCTTTTCATCACTTACTTTATCTGTCACAACAAAAACAGCTTTATACCCCTTTACAGCTGCAGTTAGAGCAAGTCCAATTCCCGTATTACCGCTGGTTGCCTCTACAATTGTCCCACCCGGTTTAAGTTTCCCCGATCGTTCGGCATCTTCGATCATTGATCTACCGATTCTATCTTTTACACTTCCACCGGGATTGTGAGATTCGAGTTTAGCAAAAATTTTTGGCTTTAACCCATTGTTAAGTTTATTTAATTGAATTAAAGGCGTGTTTCCTATTAATTCGGTTATATTATTCTTATAATCCAAAACTACTACCCTCTAAAATGAGATTTGATGTACAAATTTATAAAGAATTGTTGGGGAAATAAAAGTTTCAGGAATAGTTTTAAAAAATACTAACCATCTATATTAATTCATTTTCTTTCAACCATTGGTCATTGTAAATTGTGCTGAAATATTTATATCCCGAATCGCAAATTATTGTTACAATATTAGCTTCTCTATCTATTTCTTTAGCGAGTTTTACAGATGCCCAAATATTTGCCCCGCTTGAACCTCCGGAAAGAATCCCTTCTTCGTTTGCCAATTTTTTGGTCCATTGGAAAGCTGTTTTATCTTCAACTTGATACATGTCATCAAGTAATTCAAGTTGTGCAGTATTAATTAAAAACTCATCACCGATACCTTCAATTTTGTAACGATATGGCGTTATTAGTTTTTTCTCTTTGAAGTAATCATAAAAAATAGAACCCATCGGATCTACACCAATGAGTTTGATATTGGGATTTTTTTCCTTTAAATATTTTCCCATTCCGCAGAGTGTTCCGCCGGTTCCCACACCAGCCACAACATAATCTATTTTACCTTCCATCTGTTCCCAAATTTCAGGTCCGGTTGTTTTATAATGAGATTCGTTGTTATCTAAATTATTATGCTGATCAATGTAATAATAATCGGGATGTTCATCAGCTAAGTTTTTTGCATAATTATTATATGATTTTGGATGTTCATGAGGAAGACTAGCATCGACTAAAAGAACATCAACACCGAGTACCTGAAGCATTTTAATTTTCTCTTTACTCGTAGTATCGCGAATAACGATTTTAAGTTTATAGCCCTTTTGTCTCGCAACAATTGCTAAGCCCATAGCAGTGTTACCTGATGAGTTCTCAATAATAGTATCACCCGGTTTTATCTTTCCTTCTCGTTCGGCTTTTTCAATCATGTATAAAGCAATACGATCTTTTATGCTTCCACCGGGATTTGTAAACTCTAACTTTGCCCAAATTTTTGCTTTTAATTCTTTTGAAATATTATCTAGTTTGACTAGAGGTGTGTTGCCAATTGAATCAAGTAAGTTGTAAGTTTTATTTCGCAAAATTGAATCCTATAATTTTAATTACGAAGTGCGGTAATTATATTTAGTTTATTAATCTATATCCTCTTAAAAATTCTTCGGCTGTCATACGTTTTCTTCCTTCGGGTTGAATTTCCAATATTTGTAAGGTTCCTTCACCACAACCAATGAAAATTTCTTTTTTATCTTCAAAAATTTCAGCAAGTTGAAGTATAGGTAAATCAACAACTTTGGATTTATATACTTTGTACTGCTTATCATCCAAAACGAAAAATGCACCAGGGTAAGGAGAAACTCCGCGAATTAGATTGTGAATATCCAGAGCAGCTTTTGTCCAATTAATTTCGCAAATCTCTTTAGTGATTTTGGGGGCTGGTGAAGCAGATGAATCATCTTGTGATTGCTCGTTAACTTCGCCCTTTTCAATCATAGAAATAGTTTTAAGTAGAACTTCAGTACCCACTTCTTTCATTTTATCATGTAAAGTTTCAAAATTATCTTCAGGATCAATTGCAATTTTTTCTTGAAGAATCATATTTCCCGTATCAACTTTTTCTTTTAAGAAAAAAGTTGTAACACCTGTTTCCTCATCACCATTGATTAGTGCCCATTGAATTGGAGCTGCACCGCGGTATTTAGGAAGCAGTGATCCGTGAAGATTGATAGAACCATACTTTGGAAGAGTAAATACTTCAACCGGAAGAATTCGAAAAGCGACAATTACAAAAAGATCGGCATTAAACTTTTTTAGCTCTGTAATGAATTGTTCGTCTTTTAATTTAGTTGGCTGAAGCAATGGAATATTTTTTTGAATTGCGAATTCTTTAACGGGAGTGAAACTTATTTTTCTTCCTCTTCCCCGCTCTTTATCAGGTGCAGTTACAATCGCGGATATTTCATTTTCACTTTCATATATTTTTGAAAGAGAGGCAACAGCAAAATCGGGAGTACCAAAGAATACAATTCTCATTTACTTGACTGCTTCTCGGTTATTGGGTAATCTACTTCAACTTTTCTATCGGAAATATCTTTTAATTCTTTCTGTAATTTCTTTTTGATTTTTTCATTAACACGGTCAGGGATCATTTTACCTATCAGATGATCATACTCATGAAGAATTACGCGCGCAAATAATTCATCTGCCTCAAGTTCTTCTTCCTGCTCATCAGTATTTAGATATCTTACTTTGATAGCAGCTGCACGATCAACATCAGCTCTTAAGTTTGGTAAACTTAGGCAACCTTCTTCAATTGTTACAATTTCATCCGATTCTAAAACTATCTCAGGATTAATCATCACGATTGGTTTGAAGGTTTCATATCCTTCTACTTCTTGTAAATCGATAACAAATAAGGACTTATCAATTCCAACTTGATTAGCGGCTAAACCAATTCCATTTGCATAACGCATAGTTTGAAACATATCTTGAATATTTTGGATTAATTCGTCATTAACTGACTTAACTTTCTCCGTCTTTTTGCGAAGAATAGAATCACCGTAAACTGTTATTGGAATGATTGCCATTAATTAACTCCAACTTTTTGTTCTTTCGCTTTTAATTCGACAACTTCGGCGCTAAGATCTTTATATAAAAGAACTTCCGTAGCACAAAAATACATTCTAATAAAGAGTCGAAATATAATCAACATTTGCTGAACAATAAATGATAGTATTAAGAAATAAAATGGTGTTCTTGGTATATACGCTTCAAGAAGATTATAAAAAATTGCGCCTGATGCTCCGATACAGGCTATAATTAAAAATATAGTAAATGTTTTATTAAAATTATTCTTTATAAAAATTGCGGCTCTACCAATAGACTGAAATGTTTTTTTGGAGTCGTGAACTGCCATATATACTTTGCTGTAGTCAGATATAATTGTAGTTAAACCAATAAAAAACACTAAAAGAATATACCGAGCCAGCCGGATAATAAAATCCGCCATTTGGTTTTCAGTTTCAGCGAATCCCCATTCAATTAGAAGTCCTAAATAATCATGAATTATAAACGCAGCCAAAAATGGCACTAATGAGATGAAAGCTATTTTTGTAAATCTTAACCAATGTTTAACACCACCGTAAAAAAAATCAACCATGTGATTCTTTTCAGGAAAATTAAATATTGAAATCAGCCCACCGATATAAAAAATTTGAATCAGTATGTAAACACCAACCATACTGTAAATCATAAATGGAATTTCACCGATACTTGATTCATATATATTTCTAAATTGAATATACCAAGTGAAGTCAAATTCCAACGCTAATTGGTCGCTCATTAATGAATGTGTAAGATTATCCATTAATAAATAATAAATTGGCATGCTTAACAAGAATGCAGCAAGAGAATTTGTTCCCCACAAAAGAAAAACAAATTTGGCATTTCTGAAAATACTGCGAATTCCAAGTATCAAAGACTTTTTAATGGTAATAGTCATCCGATACTCCCAAAAACTTGTAATGCATTTTGAACCCAGAAATACCACCGAATTGCAATTGAAAGTGAAGCCCAATATTTACTTTCAATTATATATGAGTTATTAGCATAATTTATATCAAGAATATTTTTTCTATGTGGATCAACTTCGGCGGCAAGTACTTCATCTTCGCTATAAACGATAAATTCTTTCCACCTGTCTTTGCCATCCCAATCGATATATGAAGTGTCACTTTCTGTGTAGATTGCAATCTCTGTCGGAGTTATTCCATCCTCAAGTCTTTCTGCCAAAATCTTGTAGGAAGTATCATTAACCTGAAAAATGCTGCTTATGCTATAATCAAATTTGTTTTCTTTGTTTATAAAACTATCAACAAACCAGTTAAGATCTGTCCCGCTATAACCATTAATTTCATTTATGAGATCACTTCCAGTAACATGGCTGAATTTGTATTTATTATAATATCTCGAAAGAATATCCAGAACATTTTTTCTGTTAATATATTTTTCAAGCGAATGCAATGTTAAACTTGGTTTGGCATACGTATTCGTAATTGAAGATCGATAATTAGGTAAAGAAAAGCTATCTTCGTTCAGATTTCCCAATCCATCATTTGCATAGTATAACGAAAGATTAGAGACATAATGATCAATTTCAAAAGTTCGCAGAGTATAAATCAACGGAATTTCTCTGAAAGCAAGGAACTTAATACCATAAATTGGAAAGTAATCTATGAAACTAAAACTAAGAATTGGCTTGCCATAATATTCATCAAGAATAACCTTTTCTAAATAAGTCGTAACTCCTTCATCGAGCCAGCCTTCATATGTTTCATTACTGCTGACTGCTGCATAAAAATATTGATGTATTATTTCATGAATTATTGTGGATTCCGGGTTTTGTAATTCGATTGGTGTAAATAAAGGAGTGAAGTAAGTCACAATTTCCGGGTATTCCATTCCTCCCAACTTTGAACTTCGCGGTACATCAACAAGAGTTATGTTGTTAAATGGATATTCGCCAATATATTCTTCCAAATATTTTAAAGTATTTTCGACTGCGGTAAATTTTCTTTCAATTAGATCTTCGTTTTCCGGTTGTATTAAAAATTTAATATTAATTTCTCGGCCATATTTGCTATGGAATATATTTTCATAAACAAGAAATTCGGGTGAAGCTGTCCATGCAAAATCAATGACATTTTTTGCAATGTAATTATACGTCTTACTTTTTTCGTTTTCTTGAATAGAGATAAGTGTTCCGGTAGTTCCTAAAATGTAGTCCTTTGGTAAAGCGATCGTAACATCATAATCCGCGAAATCAGAATAAAATTCAGCGTAAGGATGATATTGACTGCAAGTCCATTCTCCATTTTTAAATACACCTAATTTTGGAAACCACTGAGCAATAAAATAAAATTCACGTCCCGCGGCATAACCAAATCGAATTAGACTCCTTGGAATCTTTAATTCGTATTCAATGCTAACTGTAACTGAATCCCCGGGATTGATAGAATTACTTAATTCTATTTTTATCACTGTACTATCAAATGGATTTTCAACTTCGGGTTGGATATAGATAAATTCTTTTTCTTCTTCATTTACATGTAACTTCTTAATCTCAATTTTAGTCTTTTCGATTTCATCAAGAGATATTTTCTTTACTAACTCAGTGTTGTTGTTACTAAAAGCATTTGCGTACAGATGAAATTGGAGTTCGTTAGTTGGATATTGTGTTGTGTTTTGCCAAATTATCCTTTCTGATACAATTAGAAGTTTATTCTGAGGATCAAATCTTACATCCAATTTATAATTTGTGTTAGGCTCAAGTTTATTTTCTAAAAGTACTGAGTTAGTTTGTCTAAAATCTAATTCTGTTCGGGAATTTTGAAAAAAATCTGTAGTTTCTTGTGAATAAAAAAACAGACTGAGCAAGATTAGCGGGATTATAAAAAGTATTCTTTTCATAAAATAAATATATAAAATCTGTCACTGACAGTATATAAAAAGAAACCCCGCCTGAAGCGGGGTCTCTGACAAAAGAGTAAGCCTAATTACATCTAATGTCTAACTTTATTTACCGTCTTTTTTATCTTCATCATCCATCACTTCATAGGATGCATCTTCGACATCTTTTTCGTTCGATTTTTCACTTTGAGGTTCACCTTGATTTTGTTTCTGCTCATTACCAGGTTGAGCTCCCGATGCACCTTGCTGTTGATACATCTTCTGAGAAATCTCACTAAATACTTGAGTTAATTTATCAGATGCCGCTTTTATTTTATCGGTATCATTAGTAGCAACTGCATCTTCAAGATTTTTTACTTCGTTTTCTAATTTGGATTTATCGTCGGCATTTAACTTGTCACCAAGTTCAGTAATTTGTTTCTTTGTTTGGAAGATCAAATTGTCAGCTTGGTTCTTTATCTCAATCGATTCTTTTTTCTTTTTATCCTCTGCAGCATGTTCTTTAGCATCTTGCTTCATCTTTTCAATTTCATCTTGATTTAATCCACTTGATGAAGTTATTCTAATACTCTGCTCTTTTCCGGTCGCTTTATCTTTAGCTGCGACGTGTAATATACCATTGGAGTCAATATCAAATGTAACTTCAATTTGAGGAATTCCTCGTGGTGCCGGTGGAATTCCTTCCAAGTGGAATCTACCAAGTGTTCTGTTATCATTTGCCATCGATCGTTCACCTTGAAGAACATGTATTTCAACCGATGGTTGGTTATCCGAAGCGGTAGAGAATACTTCACTCTTTTTAGTTGGTATTGTTGTATTGGCATTAATTAATTTAGTCATCACTCCGCCTAAAGTTTCAATACCGAGTGATAGTGGAGTAACATCAAGCAAAAGTACATCCTTAACGTCACCGGCAAGAACACCTCCCTGAATCGCTGCACCGATTGCAACAACTTCATCAGGATTTACACCTTTATGTGGTTCTCTACCAAATATTTTTTTAACGAGTTCTTGTACTTTTGGAATTCTTGTAGAACCACCAACTAGAATTACTTCATCAATTTGTGAGGCGGTTAAACCTGCATCTTTTATTGCACTTTCACATGGACCAACAGTTCTTTCAATAAGATCATCTGTCAATTGTTCGAATTTAGAGCGGCTTAAATTAATATTTAAGTGCTTCGGACCATCTTGTGTTGCAGTTATAAAAGGTAAATTAACATCTGTTGAACTTGATGAAGAAAGTTCAATTTTAGCTTTTTCAGCTGCTTCTTTTAATCTCTGTAAGGCCATCGGATCTTTTCTCAGATCAATACCTTCTTGCTTTTTAAATTCATCAGCTAGGAAGTTTATAAGTCTTTGATCAAAGTCATCGCCACCTAAGTGGGTATCACCATTTGTGGACTTAACTTCAAACACACCTTCACCTAACTGCAATATAGAAATATCGAATGTACCACCGCCTAAATCATAAACAGCAACAATTTGTTCTTTGTTCTTTTTATCAAGACCGTATGCTAAAGCAGCAGCAGTCGGTTCATTGATAATTCTTTTTACTTTTAATCCGGCAATTTCACCAGCATCTTTAGTTGCTTGTCGTTGTGAATCGTTAAAATAAGCCGGAACAGTAATCACGGCTTCAGTAACTTCTTGTCCGAGATAATCTTCAGCTGTCTTTTTCATCTTTTGTAAGACCATTGCTGAAATTTCCGGAGGTGAATATTTTCTATCATCAATTTGAACACGAGCAGTTTTCCCGTCACCTTCAACAACTTTGTACGGGACTTCTCCTATCTCAGTGCCAACCTCATCAATTCTTCTTCCCATAAATCGTTTGATAGAAAAAATTGTATTATTTGGATTAGTAACAGCTTGTCTTTTGGCAGGTTGCCCAACCAACCTTTCGCCAGTTTTTGTAAATGCAACAATCGAAGGAGTAGTTCTACCACCTTCGGAGTTTGGAATTACAACCGGTTCATTGCCTTCCATTACAGCAACGCAAGAATTTGTAGTACCTAAATCAATACCTATAATTTTTCCCATTTTTTTCCTCTTTCAGTTATAATGTTAAATGTGAAGAGCTGAAGCAATTACTTCAGCTCTATTACTTTCTCGTTTTTCGGTTTTGGTTCTAATTTGTTGAGGTGTATCTTAAGAATTCCGTCTTCAAATTTTGCATCAACTTTTTCAGAATCAACTTCCGAAGGCAATGTAAAACATCTCTTGAAATTTCCGAATACCCTTTCCGATCTATAATAATTTTTTTCTTTTACTTCATCTTCTTTTTTCTTTTCCCCTTCAATTGTCAAAATGTTATCTTGCAATGTAATTTTTAAGTTATCTTTTTTGATACCGGGAATTTCGGCTATTACATTGAAGGATTTTTCATCTTCAGAAATATCGATGCGAGGATTGAAATTATCGGTAAAGGTAAATCCGAAATTTGAAAAATCATCAAAGTATCTCTGAATTCTATCGTGGATACTTTCAATTTCTCTTAAGGGTTCAAATTTAATGAGTGCCATATTAACCTCCTTTTTTGTTTTTGACACTATTATTACAACCATTATGCCAGATTATTTTTGAACCGTTAACTATATGAAAAATAATAACTTAGCAAAACTGTGATTATTTAGGAGTTAGATTGTCTGACAAAATATTTGACTAATTGGCAGCCACCTACTGTTTCTTTGACAGAAATACTGAATATTTATCAAAAGTCTGGAGGAGTTGTGTTCAATATTGAAGAATTTGACATCAAATTAGACACTGAAGTAATTGGGCGAAATTTTATTTATAGTGATGAGGTAGAGTCTACTAATTCTGTTCTACTAAGCAGCAAAGAATTTAATCAACATGGAACAGTCTTATTAGGCGAATTTCAAACTAAAGGAAGAGGAAGAAAAGAAAGATCATGGGTGAGTAATGCTGGTCAGAATCTTACATTTTCAATCCTTTTAAAGAGTGACTTCAAAGAACACAAAATCAATTTAGTTAATTTGGGATCATCATTAGTTGTTGCACAAGCATTGGAAAATCTATTTCAATTAAATGTAGAATTAAAATGGCCAAATGATGTTCTTGTTGAAAAGAAAAAAATTGCCGGTATTTTGCTTGAATCCACTTCTAAAGGAAATAAAATAAACAGGGTCGTAATTGGAATAGGGATAAATGTAAATCAGCCAAACTTTCCCGGAAAGTTTGATATTCAACCTACATCCATCCGTAAAGAATTTAAAGAGCTTGTTAGTAGAGAAAGATTATTAAGCGAAATTCTTAATATGTTTGAAGATATGCTCGAAACATGGAAAAAGGAACCGGAAAAAATTTTGAATGACTGGCGTAACAGATGTAAAATGATTGGAGAAAGAATAAAAATTATTGATGGCGACAAGCAAAAGTCGGGAATATTTAATGACATTGATGAA
>QZJX01000047.1 GCA_003599395.1 Ignavibacteriales bacterium
AATTCATTAAAGATTTTTCCGGTTGGTGAAAACACTTTGATAATAACCGGTAAATCTTTCACTACATTAATTGAGTTATTTCTGATTATAGCGGAGATGTTAACTTTATCTTGCGGTCTGTATAAATTTCTATCACCATAAATGAATGCTTGATAATTATCGGCATATTCTGTCTTTCCTCCGACATCAAAACGGGATGTTTCAACATAAGTTTCACGCAGATCGATATAGTTAAAATCATCATCTAATTCTGCAGTTATTAACTGTGGTGCAAATTCTTTCAATTGTTCGGAAGTGTTATTAAAAGTTATAATCCCCGATTCATTTGTTGTGCCTTCCAATCTAATTTGATTATTGTATGAAACTACCGAGACATTAACATTTGAAACGGGCTCTGCAGATTTAATGGAATTAACAAATACAACAAGTTGATTATCCGATCTCTTGGCAATAATTGCTAAATCGGAAATTGCAATCATTTTTGAATCTTGTATCCATCTATCTTCAGCGGAGCGAACTGTAACTGTATATATTCCCTTTAGATCCGATTGAATAGCTTTATCTAAATTTAAGTTTACTTTTTGAAGCCAATTTCGGCTTGAGTTCAATTCAACTTTTTCTGTATAAAGTGTTCTTCCAAAACTTTCACCATAAAAGTAAGGATTGTAATAACCTTCGAAATTATCATATGTATAAGAATAGCGATCCAAGAAATGAACTAAATTATTTTTAAATATTTGAGAAACTTCAATTTCAACTTGATCAACGTTTACAATGTTTGTCTGCAAATTTTTATTACCGCCGAGCATTAAGTACTTGCCGCGCTTATCCGAAAAGTTTATTGATGGATTTAAACTTACAAGTGAAACTACTTGTTCATATTCAAACTCTAATTCACCACCATATAATCCGGGTAAACCTTTTTCTATTTTTAATTCAACCGTTTCCATGTTATCAAGATTTGATTCGATACGAAACGAATTTTCTGTTACAAAGAACTGCATATCACTTTTGGGATTTAGAGCAACATAATCTCTCAATTTTGTTTCATCGACCATTTGTGTAGTACCGACAATTATTGAAGTAATCTCTCCGTTATATTCCGATGCAACACCAGTAATTTGTAATTTAGTGATTGGTGGTAAATCTTTTGCAAAGGAACGTGATTCGCTTAAAGGTTTTTTACCCACAATCGACATTAATCCTTTTTCAACTTTTATTTCAAACTCTTGATCTTTATCCAATTGCTGAATTTCGCCAAAGTTCATAGCTATTGTTTGATTAGAGCTTTGCGATACTATCTCATAGTTTGAAATTTCTTCTCCTTCAACAAACACTTTTATGTACTGCTTAAGTTGGTCCGGATTTACCGCATAATTGAAATTAATATTAGCTTGAACGGATAGTTTGTAAGTTTGATTAGGTATCCTAGTCCAGAAAAAATCTACCGAAACTACATCAAATTCCGGGGTGTGAAATTTGACTTCATCAAAATCGGGACTAAATGTTGTATTGAATAAAACTTTTTTTGTGATATTAGCTGTGTAAGACTGAATCGGTTCAAGCGGAACATCCGGTGAAAATATTAATGTACTCGCATCAATCCATTTAAATTGACCGGGAATCTTTGGATTGAAATCTATAAATTCTTCTTGTAGCCATTGGTCATGAATATCTGCTGGTGCAAGGTTCTCTGAAAACTCAACAGTAAATGTAGTTAAATTGTTAACTTCTCCTGTTGGTGTGAATTGGTTAATTTTAACACTGTTAGAAGGTCCACACGCGCTAAAAAATAGGCTTATAAAAACCAAAGTCAAAACTGCTTTTTTCATAACAACCCCGTCTTCCCGGTTTATAATTTTAATGTTTTTTACTCTTGTGAGAATTATTAATCATAATGAAAAGTAATGAATTGCAATTAAATATGTAGAAAATATTATTTTAAGTGAAATCTTTTGTCCAACATAAAAAGGATTTTCGTATATTTAATTCACTTTATTAGGAAAGCCATGATGAATTGTATCAACAGATTTTCATCACTTTCTTCCGCGGATAATTAAGGAAACGATTTTGACTCAAAAAAAGAGAATATTGTCCTATCAAGCTTTGTTAATCTTTTGTGCCATGATAATTGTAATGTTATTATTTGTGTTGATTAAAAATTACTTGTCTGGTAACGAAATTATACTCTTTGACGATATACCGATTATTTTATTCAGTTCGTTAATAGCGGCAATAGTTTCTTCATTGGTAATACAGAACTTTCGTTTGTTAATTAAAGATGGAGTAACCCAAAATTTAAATATCGATCAAAATCACGAGAGTCAATATAATCTTTCCCTATTAGAAGCAACGATTGAATCGACCGCAGATGGTATTTTGGTTATTGATACAAATAAGAAGGTTTCACTAACCAACGAAAAATTTGCAGAGTTATGGAATATTCCGCCATCATTATTGGCTTCTAAAGATGATGACAAAATGCTCGCTTTTATTTTAGACCAGCTTAAAGATCCGGATCAGTTTATAAAAAAAGTTGAAGATCTGTACAGGCATCCGGAAAAATCCAGCTATGATGAAATAGAATTTAAGGATGGTAGAATCTTCGAGCGTTATTCAATACCACAGAAATTTGGGGATAAAATACTTGGTCGTGTATGGAGTTTCAGAGATATAACCGAAACACGACAAGCAGAAAAATCTTTACGGGAAAGCGAAAAAACATATAAAGCCATTTTTGAAAGCTCTACCGATTCTATGTTTTTAATGGACGACCTTTTTCTTGATTGTAATGATTCAGTATGTGAACTATTTGAATGTAAGAAAGAAGAAGTCATTGGTAAGTCACCTCTCCACTTTTCACCGGAATATCAACCGGATGGAAAAAAGTCAGCGGAAGCTGCCGCTGAAAAAATTCATCAAGTTAAAAACGGTATTCCGCAAAGATTCTATTGGCAGCACAAGTCCAAAAGTGATAAACTGATTGATGCCGAGGTTTCCTTAACCCCAATTAAACTAGCAGGCAATGATGTAATTCTAGCAATTGTTAGAGATATAACAGAAAGAAAAAAAGTTGAAGTAATGCGGGAAGCACTTTACCAAATTTCCGAAGCTGCTTATACTGCATCGGATATGGTCGCATTGTATAAAAAGATTCATGAAGCCGTAAGCACCTTAATGCCTGTAATAAACTTTTACATTGCAATATATGATGAGAAAACAGATACAATTTCATTCCCGTATATGGTTGACGAATATGATCCGCCATATCCGCCAAAAAAAGCCGGAAAAGGTTTAACGGAGTATATCTTAAAAAAAGGTGAAGCAACATTGATCGATGAAAAGCTTGATCTTGAATTAAGAGAAACCGGCGAAGTTGAGATGATTGGTACACCAACTTTAATTTGGCTTGGTGTACCGTTAAAAGTAGAAGGCAAAACAATTGGTGTTATTGTAGTCCAGGATTATCATACAGCCGAAACTTATGGCGAGGAAGAAAAACAAATTCTCGTATTTGTTGCTGAACAGATAGCACAAGTAATCGAGAGAAAAAGAAATTCTGAGGCAATAAAGAAATTTTCAGAAGAATTAAAAGAATTGAATACAACCAAAGATAAATTCTTTTCAATAATTGCTCACGATCTTAAAAATCCTTTTATAACAATTTTAGGTTTCTCGGATATTCTTCTTGCGGATTATGACGAATTATCAGACGAGGAAAGAAAATTCTACGTTGCTGAGATGGAGAAATCCGCCAATCTTTCTCACAACTTATTGCAGAACTTGCTCCAATGGTCAAGAGCACAAACCGGTCGGATAGAATTTAATCCAAGTGAATTAATTTTAAGTGACGTTGTTGAAGAGAATTTTCAATTACTGAGAAATTCCGCTAATGAAAAGAAAATTGAGTTAACCGCAGATGTACCTCGCGATCTTAAAGTCTTTGCCGATGAAGATATGTTAAATACAATTCTCCGGAATCTTCTGACCAATTCAGTTAAGTTCAGTAATTCGGGTGGAACGGTAAGTGTTTTTGCCGAACAAAAAGAGAGTTTAGTTGAAGTACAAGTCCGGGATTCAGGTGTAGGAATGGATCAAGAAACAATTGATAAATTATTTAGACTGGATACAACAAATTCTAAAATCGGAACAAGCGGTGAAACAGGTACAGGCCTGGGACTTATTCTGTGCAAAGAATTTGTCGAAAAACATAATGGTAAAATCAGAGTTGAAAGTGAACCAGGTAAAGGTTCCAGCTTTATTTTTACTTTCCCATTTAAATCTTCATAGTAATTCGAAAGTAGTTAGATTTCTCTTTGTTTAGCCGCCTCAAATTGCTTTCTGTTATCAATGAAATTAAAAAGCCGGTCATTCAATAAAATGAACTTCCGGCTTTTAATTAAGCTGGGAGGCTCAATTTGCTACTTAACAAGAAACATTTTTTTAGAGCTTTTTAGTTCCCCAAAATACATAGAGTAAAAATAAACACCGGAGGAGACCGTTTCCCCGGTGCTTGTATTCCCCTTCCATAAAACGGAATAAAGACCCGGAGAGCTGTATTGATTTACCAGCTCTGTAACTTTGTTGCCCAGTAAATCATAAACAACAATTTTTACATTACCCGCTTTTGAAAGGTTATAACTTATTGTAGTAGTTGGATTAAAAGGGTTAGGGTAATTCTGAAATAGAGTAAAATCATTTTGTACTGATCTATCATCTTCAACGCTTAAGTCAATATCTTCTTTAAGAGAATTAACTGAATTTAATTCAACATTATCGTAAACCTGAATTAAACCGCTTGGCCATTCAACAATTACTGAGTCAATACTTGATGCCTTACCTAATCCAAAGTGAGCTTCTAAATTTTGTCCGCAATAACCGTTTTGTCCTTCAATTCTTCTTGCCTGCCAAACATTCTTCCCGTCAATATTTGTTTTTATTCTAACGATAGCACCAATTCCGACACGGTTGTTAAGCTGTGCATCCGAATCGGCATCAAGTCTAATAATAATCCAATTATTACTATTTCCGGTTGTGTTAATAAATAGTGCGTTGTTCTCGGTTGCGCTGTAGCATTTTGCTATTGCAAGATCTAGATAACCATCTCGATTAAGATCACCAAAGCTCACACCATAAGTCCAACCGCCGACATTCGTAATTTCATTTTCAACTTTTGTAAATGTACCGTCACCATTATTTATATACATAAAATTATTTGTCTCTGTTGAAGCAAAAGCATTACCTACGTAAAGATCGAGATCGCCGTCATTATCTATATCACCCCAATCACTTCCGGAAGAATGTCCCCCGTCATTAACTATATCGCCATCGATAATTTGGGTAAATGTTCCGTCTCCGTTATTTTGATAAAGAGAGTTGTTTTGACCGTTCCAGTTTGTAAAGAAGAGATCAAAATCACCGTCGTTATCGTAATCAATCCAATTGCTGCTCCACGATGATTTACTGTCTTGAACAATATTAATGTCGGTAACTTTTTCGAATGTACCGTCACCGTTATTTATATAAAGCGCATTATTTTGACCGGATTCATTTGTAACATAAATGTCTTGCAAGCCGTCACCGTTGATATCAACCCAATCAACATCGCGTGTATAATGTGCATCTGTTACAACATTACCGGAACTAATTTTAGAAAAGGTATTATCGCCGTTATTTTGGAAAAGTAAATTTCTTCTATTTCCGTCACTATTTGCTACAAGCAAATCAAGATAACCGTCATTATTAAAATCCCCCCAACTTGCGGTTTCTGAATATGAATTACTTGCATTGATTAGTTCACCGGTAATTTCTGTAAAAGTTTTATCACCGTTATTTAGATAGAATTTATTTACTTGACCCCACCAGTTTGCAACGTAAAGATCAAGATCACCATCATTATCAATGTCTCCCCAAGTGCTTCCGTCCGATGCGGAATTATCCAAAACAATTGCGATATCGGTAATTTTAGTGAATGTGCCGTCACCGTTATTTTCATAAAAGAAATTGTTTTGACCGTTGCGCGGACCGTTTGTGATGAAGAGATCGAGATCACCGTCATTGTCGTAGTCGATCCAGTTAACTGCGCGAGAATCCCCTCCGTCCTCAACAACCGGACCGACTTCGACAGGCTCGAAAGTTTGAGCCGATATGAATGAAGAAATGAACAAAATTAGAATTATAGCTTTATACATCTTCCCCCCACAGGATTATTAATTGATCTAATGCTAAGTTGAAAAAATCAATGCCGAAATGATACTACCGGAGTTGGGTGTTTTGAATTACACTAGTTTCTCTTTTATGGCTTTAGCAACAGCCTCCGATTTTGAATGGACTTGGAGTTTACGGTAAATATTTTTGATATGAAAATGAACCGTGTCTTCACTTACAAAGAGAGTATCGGCAATTATTTTATAACTTTTCCCTTTACAAAGTTCATTCAGTACTTCTGTTTCTCTTTTTGTTAGGGGTGAATCTTTTGTAACTCGGAATGAAGTAATTACTTTTCTTGCAATTGAAGTACTCATCGGGGAGCCGCCGCTGATAACTTCTTTAATTGCTTCCAACAATTTATGAGGTGGTGTATTTTTCATCAAATAACCGCAGGCACCTGCACAAAGTGAATCGAATATTACTTCATCACTTTTGTGAACCGTGAGCATTATGATATCTAAATTCGGGAGCTTATCATTAAGAATTCTTACACCTTCAATTCCGGTCATCCCGGGAAGTGTAATATCCATAAGTAGAACATCCGGAATTTCTTTTTGTAATTCGGGAATTGCGGTTTCACAATCTCGGAAATCACTAATGCACTTAAAACCTTCCGCATTATTTATAAGAAGTTTTATAGTTTCCCGAATTTCGTCGTCATCTTCAACTAAACTAACATATATCATTTTCTTTCCTCCGGAACTATTAGAGATAGCTGAACTGTTGTTCCATTCTCATCTGATTGAATTTCGATTTTACCATCGACAATTTTTGCGCGTTTATTAATGCTTGTCAATCCTCTGCCGTTTGTATAATTTTTTTCTGTATCAAATCCTTTACCGTTATCACATAATCTTATTATTAAATTCTTGTTACTAATTTCAGCTTCCATTTCGGCAGATGATGCTTGTGAATGCTTTAAAACATTATTCATAACTTCTTTAAAGATCAATATTATTTCTCTCTTCCATTTCATGGGAAGTGTGTACTTCTTATATTTCTCGTCAATTTCATTTACTTTAAATGAAGTTGTAGAACGATTAAAAAAGTCATCACCAAAATCTTTTAAGTAAATCAATACGTCATAAACTGAATCGTTTCCAGGATCCAATGACCAGATAAAATCTTTAGTTTCGTAAAATAATGAGTTTGAAGCTTCACTAATCTTATCAAGATACAATTGCTTATTTGTACCAAACTCATCTTGATTCCTTATCATTTCAGAGTAAAGAGAAATTCTTGTTAGTTTATGACCCAGATCATCATGAAAATCGTCGGCAATTCTTTTTCTTATCGCCTCAATTTCTTTAATTCGTTTATCTTGATTTATCATTCTGATTTTGTAAATAGAATATAGAATTAATAGAGCCGAGGAAATTAATATCAATCTAAACCACCAAGTTGCCCAAAACGGAGGATGGATGACAAATGTTAACGCAACCCCTTCTTCATTAAACACTTGATCGCTGTTTGTTCCTCTTACAACAAATCTATACTGACCGGGATTCATATTGGGGAATGTTGCATATCTTTTAGTACCGGCTTTTATCCAACTCTTATTAATTCCTTCGAGCATATATTCATAATTATTCTTTTCCGGATTTGTAAAATCCAATGCCGAGAATTCAAACGAAATTGAATTTTCGAAGTGATCGAATTCAAGAATTTCGTTATAGCTTTCTGAAATGTTATTGACTACAACACTGTCATACAGAAGAACTTTATCGATTAATATTTTGGGAGGAATTTGATTTACGACAATGTCCTGAGGATAGAAATGATCAAATCCGTTTATTCCACCGAAAAATAATTCACCGTCTTTACTTTTCGAAAATGCTTTACTGTTGTATTCATAACTTTGAATTCCGTCTTTCGGATCAAGTGTTCTGACAGTCTTTTTTATTGGGTCAAATTCAAAAACACCCCGATTAGAACTCATCCAAAGCTTATTATTATCATCAAATAGTGCCGCATAAAGAATGTTATCAGGCAAACCATCTTGATGAGTAAAATGCTCTAATTGAGATGTAACTTTATCGTAAGCGAACAGCCCATCGCCATAGGTCGTAAACCATATTTTTTTGTTATCAAAACTTGTTAGTGAAGAAATGTAATCGATTTTTAAGTTTAATTTAATCTCAGTGACTACAACTGAATCAATGTAAGGATTGGCGATATATAAACCATTGTTGGTTCCGATCCAGAGTTGCTTTGAATCATCTAAGTAACAATCCAGAACTGAAGTCTGCATATTCTTTGAATCGGGAATCGAGAATTTTTTGGTATTATCATTTGCTGTATTATATACGAATAATTCACCGAACGATGTTCCGATTATTAAATGTTCTTCATCAAGTTGAAATACTTCTGTAATGTTTCCCTTACAATCAAATTCAATTTTTTCATATCTATCATTTTGTACATCATATTTAATCAAATTTTTGACTAGAGAAAGCCATGCTTTATTCTTCATGAAAATTATGTTATAAATCTTCATCATGTAGGGAGTAAACTCATTAGACAGAGATAATCTTACAGCAATCTTGGTATTCCGATTAATTTTGTACAACCCTGAACTTGAGGCAAACCAGATATCTCCATTTTCATGTTTAGAAACTGCAGTTGCAAAATAACTTTCAATTGTATCATACTTGCTTTCACTTGCGTTAATGGAATTCAACTTCTCTTTACCAGGTATTAGCTTTATCAAACCATCCCGTTGTGTACCAATCCAGACTATTCCACTTCTATCAATTAAGATGGAAAGAGATTCTAAAAGTTGACTTCGAATTTTTTGATCAAGTAACTCGCTGATATTTTGTAATGTATTTTTACGACTATTCCATATTATAACACCTGCTCCATAAGCAGATATCCATAAATTTCCTTCCTTATCAAAAACGGCATCTCGTAATGAGTATTCCTTAAGTTGCAGATTAAAATTTTTATTGAAATCATCTACTATTTCCGATCTTGGATCATAAATTAAAATTCCTTTTGATCCTGTAAATAACAAAAGTTTATTTTGGAAAGGAATTATTTTGTAAATAACCGTATGGTTAAATCCTGTGATATTTTCAAAAACATTATCTATAAATTCTGTTCGTGGATTGAATTTAACCAAACCTTTGTAAGTTGCAATCCATATAATTCCGTTTTCATCTTCATAAAAATGTCTAACATAATCTAAACTCGAATCACCGGTTGAGTCGGGATCGTTACGATAATTTTTTATTTCTTTGAAATCGGAAGAAACTTTATAGAAACCTTGTCCAAATGTTCCGAACCAAATATTATTTTGGGAATCTTCAAAAACACATTGTACTACCCCGAATTCTAGGCTATTATCGTTCAAAAGTTGATTAAGGTTTTCCGGTTTTTCTGAATGTATGTGAAGTCTGCTTAATACACCGGAAGAACCATACCAAATATCGCCAAGATGATCTTCAATTATTGAGAAGATAGTGCCGCGTGATGTCAAAACTTTTCTTGAATCGATTGTATGAAATGGAGTGATTGCATATCCGTCAAATTTATTGATTCCGCCTTCAGTACCTAACCATATTAATCCGCGTGAATCCTGGAAAATGGAATGAACACTAGCTTGACTCAATCCATCTTCGACAGAAAAAGATTCAACCGAGCGGATGTTTATCTGCGAGAATATTATGCCGCTTGAAATCAGAAATGATATGATAATCTTTTTAATGCTCATCTTCGATAATTATTCAATTATAGATAAGCAATTTCTGTATAATTTGTAACTACCCTTTCGGGGAGTTGTGTAGATAGCTAGCTTATCCTTTTACTTCACCAAAATCATTTTACGTGTCTGCACAAAATTGTCGGTTATCAACCTATAAAAGTAAACGCCTGATGATAAACGATTTCCGTTGAATTCAATTTTATGAAGACCCGGACTAAGCTGTTCATTAATCAATGATTCTACTCTCTGTCCAAGTACATTATAAACTGCCAATTCAACTTTTTGCATACTTGGTAAACTAAATTGAATTACAGTGGAGGGATTAAAAGGATTCGGATAATTTTGTTCAAGAACAATTTGTTTGGGCAGAGCTTCATTATCAACTACCGAAGTTATATCTGAATTAAATCTTTCAACAGCCAGAGTCATATTCGAATCTAATTGTATCTCATCTATTCCGACCGCAAGGGCAATGTA
>QZJX01000092.1 GCA_003599395.1 Ignavibacteriales bacterium
CGTTAAAGAACAACGTGAAGCTGAACTAAACTCATATTACTCAAATAAACAGTTAGGTTCATTTATTATTGACGGCAAAACTTATTTTAGATTATTTACCCCGAATGCGGTTGAAGTTGAACTGGTAACTTTTAAATCCGTTGAGGATAGCATTGGTCAAACTTATAAAATGCGGCGTGATGAAAATGCGGTTTGGGAAACAATTTTAGAAGGTGATTTACACGGAATTTATTATGGATTCAAAGTATATCATAACGGTGACAAAATTGGGAATCCCGAACAAGTTTTGTGTATCGATCCCTACGCAAAAGCTGTTGCTACATTTAACACATATATGAATCCAAGAAAATCAATTGTATATAATAAAGAATATGATTGGGAAGGTGATGAATGGATTCAACAGGATTGGCGAGATTTAATTATTTATGAAATGCATGTTCGTGATATGTCAATACACTCTACAGCAGGCGCAGCAAATCCCGGAACCTATAAAGGTCTTACCGAAAAGGGAATACGAGGTGGATTAGATTATATTAAAAAACTTGGTGTAAACACTGTTGAGTTACTTCCCGCACAAGAGTTTGGGAATATGGAAATCCCTTTCGAAGATTCACTCGATGGCCGATTTAATACATGGAATCCTTATGAACGAAACCATTGGGGATATATGACTGCGGCATACTTTGCTCCCGAGGCATATTACGCCGAAGATTGGAAAGAATTTAAAACCAATACTTGGATGGGAAAGGAAGCAAAACAAGTAAATGCATTTAAAGATATGGTAAAAGCATTTCATCGAGAAGGCATTGCTGTTATGCTGGATGTAGTTTACAATCATCTCTCAGAATATGAACTTGGCAACCTGAAACAAATTGATAAAGAATATTACTTCAGACTTGATGATAACGGAAATTTTATTGCAGAAAGTTATTGCGGCAACGATTTAAAAACCGAGCGGCCGATGGTCCGTAAATTAATTATCGATTCAATTTTGTACTGGATGAAAGAATATCATATAGATGGGTTTCGATTTGACCTTGGGAAACTAATCGATTGGCAAACAATCGAAGACATTATTCACGAGGCAAAAAAGGTAAACCCACAAGTAGTGTTTGTCTGTGAACCTTGGGGCGGCGGATACGATCCGCAAGGATTCTCAATGCGCGGTTGGGGTGCCTGGAATGATCAAATCAGAAACGGAATTAAAGGTGAAAACCCGGTAAATGGTTTAGGTTGGATTTTTGGCGAGTGGTATGGAAATAACTCACCTCAACGAGTTAAAAGCTATGTAAACGGAACATTGGTAAAAGATTCTTTGGGATTGTTTCAAAAGAAAGAACACTCTGTTAATTATTTAGAATCACATGATGGATATACTTTAGGGGATTTTATTAGAATAGGATTACGAAATGTAAAGCCTGACGAAATCATTAGAGATGTTGATAAACATGTAAAACTAACTCTTCTTGAACAAAAGTTAAATAAACTTGGTGCATTATTCCTTATGACTTCGCAAGGAATAACAATGATACACTCCGGACAAGAATTTGCTAGATCTAAAGTTATTCCGATAGATATTGAAGTTGAAGATTCGCATAAAGGTCAAATTGATCATAACACTTACAACAAAGATAATGATGTAAACTACATCAATTATGATCACGTTGATATTAATTATGGATTATTCGATTATTACCGTGGATTGATCGAATTAAGAAAAACTTATTCTGCATTCCGACACGCTGATTATGAAAATATAAATTTTATTGAAAATAAAAGAACACCGTTTTCATTCGCTTATACTGTATCGCATGAAACTGATGAATTTCTTGTTTTATTTAATGCCGATAGAAAAATCAAAACAGAATATTCTCTACCGGAAGGCAAATGGGAAGTACTTGTGAATTCAAAATACGCCGGGACGAAAGTGTTAGAAACAGTTGATGGAATTTATAAAGTAGAAGTGAGTTCCGGTGCTGTGTTAAAGAAAGTAAACTAACTATAGATAGCTTTCTTTAATGATATTTCGAGAGCTTCTTTAAAGGATTTTAAGTTGACGGGTTTTTGGAATACAAACTCAACACCCAGTTCCGCATATTCTTCCGATATCGCAAGAGTGATGTCGCTTGAAAGTACAATAACCGGTGGCTTAAATTTTACATCAAGAATTTTTATCTGTTTTACCAATTCATAACCGCTCATTTCCGGCATATAGTGATCAGTAATTACAATTGCCGGGGGTGATTCAATGATGGATTTCAAAGCTTCCTCACCATTCGACGCCTCAATGATTGTATAACTTGGCAGAAAGTTTCGAATTAATTTTGAATATAATAATCGATCGGTTCTAGTATCATCGACAAGTAAAATATTCATTGATGATACCGGGATGGTAAATATAAATTCAGTACCATCGCCCAATATAGATTTGACAGAAATTTCACCGCCATGTTTTTCAATAATTTCTTTGACTAAAGATAAACCCAAACCACTTCCCTTTTCGCCCGATGTCCCAGGTGTAGTAAATTTTGAATCAACATTAAACAACTTATCGATATCAGATTCTTTTATACCAACTCCGTTATCTTTAACATGAAATTGAAAAGCTCTTTTTTCAACAACCGGTTCGGCAGATATAGAAATATTTCCGCCGTCGTTCGTAAACTTAATTGCGTTCGAAATCAAATTATTGAACACCTGCAGTAAAAGTGTTGAATCAGCATGAACGAATACATCTTCTTCAACATTTAAATTCATTTCTATTTTCTTTTGGAGTGCGGTACCGGATAACATGTTAAAAGATTTTTTAACAACTTCTCTAACATTAATTCTTTCCGGTTCAAATTTAATTCTTCCTGTTTGAATTCGTGTCCAATCCAATAAAGAGTTTACAAGCGAGAGCATACTTTTTGATGAATCTTGAATCAGCTTTATATAATTTCTTTGTTTTTCTTCTGAAACATTTTGTTCACCAAGTAAATAATCCGTAAACCCGATTATTGAACTGAACGGAGTTCTCAAATCATGCGAAATTATCGAAAGAAATCTATCTTTTGCTTCATTCAATTTTTTTAGATTCTCAGCAGAATTTTTTAGTTCTTCCTCGGCTTTCTTTTTATAAGATATATCGCTTACTAAACCATAAATACGATGGATTCTACCTTTATCTTTTCGGATAATATTAATTTTATTTTCAATCCAAACAATGCTTCCTGAATTGCTAATAATTCTATATTCAAATGCTTCAGAAGTTCTTCCGGGATCAGAGTATAATCTGTTTATTTTTGTTAGAATAGATTCTGCATCATCAGGATGAATTATTTTCATCCATAACTTCTCATCAGTTAAAAATTCATCAACGGTAAATCCGGTAATATCTTTAATCGCCTGTGTATATAAAACTACCTTTAACTTGCCATCTTTTTCTTCAGCAGTCCATAAACTTTCTTCAATATTTTCTGTAATACTTCTATAACGTTCTTCACTTGCTCTCAATTCTTCACGGCTTGATTTTTCAACTGTGACATCTCGCAAAACCGAAACTAAGAACATGCTTTCGTCAACACCGTACTTCGCAATTGAATTTGCCACAGGAAGTTTACTTCCATCTTTTTTAATTAAATCAAATTCCATTCGAGAAGATTCGGCCGCTCCGGTTTCAATTTCAACAAAATTTTCTTGGATTTCTTCCCTTACCGTTGGATCGATTAGTTTATAAAAGTTACTTCCGACCAAATCTTCTTCTGAATTATAACCTAACATGCTTGAGAATGAGTTATTCACAAGAATTATTGTACCGTTAACAGTTACCGCAATACCATCTTGAGATGCTTCAAAAACCGTTTTGATTAACAGTAAATCCTTTTCAGCTTGCTTTTTTTGAGTAATATCAGTTAGTACAGCTATATAATACTTTGGCTTGTTTTCTAAATCGTGTACCGAAGCAAAACTAGCAAGAACAAATATTACCTCGCCGTTACTTTTTACCAGCGGCAACTCTCTGGCTTGCATCGAATCGAGATTTTTCGGAGAAATTGTAAATTCATTTTCTTGGAGATACTCAATATCAACCAAATCTGAAAAATATTTATTTGAGAGTTCTTCATCGGAGTAACCAAAAGTTTTAACAAAATATGGATTTACGTATTGAATTCTTCCATTAAGATCAATTGTGCAAATGTATTCGTGTGAATTTGTGACTATGTTACGAAATCTTTCTTCGGATTGCCGAAGTTCTTTTTCTAGATTATATCTTTCTGTAACGCTCGAGCATAAAATGACTATGGATTGTTTATCTCCTTCTCCGGTTATGCCCATTCTTACATCGTAAAACTCCTTATTATCTTCACCCTTATCTACGGTAAGTTCACCTTCCCAATGTTTTTTTTCTAATAGTTCATCACGTAATATTTGGAAGTAATCTCCATTTAATGATGGGAAAATTATATCTATAAATTTCCCGAAGACTTGACTCTTTGTATAGTTAAACGTTTTCTCAGAGGATTCATTCCAAAATCTAATTTCACCTTTGAAATTAATTCCAATCACTGCATCAACAATTGACGAAGTGATTGCTTGATATCGACGTAATTCATTTAGTTCACTTTCAAAAGCTATTTTTTCTTCGAGTTCTTTTGTTACATCTTTAATAAGAACAAGTGTTGTAGTGTTGTTGCCGGAGATTGGAATGACCTTAACATTGACAAAATTATTATCATAAAGTTTACTTAAGGGAAGGTTAATCTCTTTTTTCTCTACAATATTTTGTTTTGCTTTTTCATAAAGATTGTCTAATGCTTTTTCACAATCTTTTTCAAATAATTCTCTAACAAATTTTATTTCCTTTTTTATTTTTATGCGGTGTGATGAAGAATTATAAATTACTTCACCTCTCATGTTCGTAATAAAAATTATATCGGCAATCGGAGAGAGAGTTTCTAGTAATGATTGATAATCATATTTTTGCTCCTCAGGTGATGAAATTGATTTGATATCTTCAATAATTATAACTCCGCCTTTGAATTTGTTTTCTTCAAAGATCGGAACACCTTTAACAATTATTTTAATCGCACTGCCATTTGTTGCTCTGGTTTTGGATAATTCAACTTCAAATCCATCTCCCTTAATTAAATTTTGAAATTGTTTTGCAAGTGAGCCAAGACCAATTTTCTGTTCATTTAAAATTGATTTACCATATAATTCATCTTTGGTAAAAGCTGTTGAAATTCCGAAAGAAAAAAAGCTTTCATTCAAAAAAGTTATTCTTAGTTCTTCATCAAAGATTAATATTCCGATAGGAGCAGAATCTAAAAAAGTGTTTAACAAGATTTCAGAAGTTGTTTTCATTAATCCGATTATTGATTGGAATACTACTATCGAATATAGGAAATAAGTATGTTTAATTAAATATTGGCTGGATTAATATATCAGGGGATGTGTTTTAAACATCCCCAAATAATTTAACTTCTGTAAGTCGGTCCGGATTTCTTAACATTATCATTTACGTATTCTTCAAAATCCTTAAAGTTTTCATGGAACATATCAGCTAATTTTTTAGCTGATTTATCGTAGGCATCTTTATCTTCCCATGTGTTTCGTGGGTTTAAAACTTCTTTCGGAACATTAGGAATTTCATCCGGAACTTGCAAACCGAAAATTGAATCCGGATTTGTTTTTACCTTATCCAGCTCACCGTTGAGAGCCGCAGTTAACATAGCACGTGTATATTTAATTTTCATTCTGCTGCCGACACCATACGGGCCGCCGCTCCAACCGGTATTTATTAACCAGCAAGCCGAGTTATGTTTCTCAATTTTTTCACCCAACAATTTTGAATAAACCGATGGATGCAGAGGCATAAATGGAGCACCAAAACATGTGCTGAATGTTGCTTTGGGTTCTGTTACACCTTTTTCAGTTCCTGCAACTTTTGCAGTGTAACCTGATAAAAAATGATACATCGCTTGATCGGTAGAAAGTTTTGCAATAGGAGGAAGCACACCAAATGCATCAGCAGTTAACATAATGATATGTTTAGGATGACCTGCCATTCCGCTTTCAACAATATTATTGATGTGAGTAATTGGATATGCTGCTCGAGTATTTTCAGTTAAGGAACCGTCATCTAAATCTAATTTTCTTGAATCAGTATCAAACGCTACGTTTTCTAATATTGTACCGAACATTCTTGTTGTTTCATAAATATCCGGTTCGGCTTCTTTTGAAAGATTTATTACTTTAGCATAACAACCGCCTTCGTAATTAAATACGCCGGTATCGCTCCACCCATGCTCATCATCGCCAATTAATTTTCTTTCCGGATCAGCGGATAAAGTTGTCTTGCCCGTTCCCGATAACCCAAACAAAAGAGCAACATCATCATTTTTACCAACGTTAGCTGAACAGTGCATTGACATTACATTTCGTAATGGATTGAGATAATTCAATATTGTAAACACTGATTTTTTTATTTCACCGGCATACGGAGTGCCGCCGATAAGTACAATCCGTTTTTCGAAGTTCACAATTACGAACACATTTGAATTAGTTCCGTCGTCACCGGGTTCTGCATGTAAACTAGGCATTTGAATAATTGTAAACTCGGGTTTTAAGTTTTCGAGTTCTTTTTTGTCCTCAATTCTGACAAACATGTTGCGAGCAAAAAGACTGTGCCACGCAGATTCGGTAATAATTCTTATCGGCACTTTATATTTTGGATCCGTTCCAGCATAACAATCTTGAACATAAATATCTTTGTTTTGGATATAGGCGATCATTTTTTTATAAAGCCCGTTAAATTTGTCTTCATCAATCGGACGATTTACTTTTCCCCACCAAATATTTTTATCGCTCGTCTTTTCCTTAACAATAAATTTATCGTTAGGACTTCTACCGGTATATTGACCGGTTCTAACAACCAAGGGTCCTAAATGAGATAACATTCCTTCTCTTCTGCAAATTGCTCTTTCATACAACGAAGGAGTTGACATATTGTAATAAATACCGAGAATATTTTTGATTCCTAATTCTTGTAACTCTTCAAGAATTCTTACTTTGGTTTTCATTATTCCTCATAAATTTTTAGAAAAAGTTTATAAAAATTTAAACAAAAGCGTTCGCTTTGCCAAATTATTACTGATCGATTTAGAATGATTTTAATTCTGTTTCTAATTATTTTGATTCATATTATTATTTAAAATTGATTGAATATCAATTAATCTTAGCTTTGTATGCCGTTAAATATAAAATCAGCTTCCCTCACAATTTTTTTTTACATGTGCTCTCCATGTAAAGTTTAATTAATATTATTAACGAAAACTGTATTAACTTATATTACAATATAATTTAGGGAGGTAGCTTAATGAAAAAAATCTACTTAATTCTATTTCTTTTTCTTGTCGGTTCCGTATCAGCTCAATGGTACAATTTACAATGGCCACCGACTGCCGAAATTAATGAGGGTGGTTCATTTAATGTGTATGCACAAATTTGGATTGACGGAGTAACAGCTTCAGCAGGTCAGTCAGATGGACTTCAAGCTTGGATTGGTGTAAGTAGTACAAATACCGACCCGTCAACATGGGCGGAGGACTCATGGTACCCAGCAACATTTAATGGTGATGCAGGAAATAACGATGAATTCACAGCTTCAATAGGTAGTGATTTATCAGGTGGAACATATTACTATGCCAGCAGATTTTTATATGAACCGCCGGTTGATGTGAGAAGTTTAAATCCGTTGAATGCTGCAGTTTATTGGTATGGAGGAACCGGAGGTCCATGGAATAACGACAGTGGAGTTCTGACGGTAAATGCATTACCGACTATCGGTTGGGCAAATCTGCAATGGCCTCCTAATGCTGCGATTCTGGAAGGTGATTCTGTTTCAGTTTATGCACAAGTTTGGATGGACGGTGTAACTAGCGGAGCAGGTCAAGGATCTAATATTTATTCATGGATTGGCGTTAGTACCACAAATGATAATCCGGCAACCTGGGATGAATCAGTTTGGGTTGAAGCTGATTATCTCGGTGACGTTGGCAACAACGATGAATACACAGCGGCAATCGGCAGTTCGCTTTCCGAAGGAACCTATTATTATGCAAGCAGATTTTTGTATCAAGTACCTGACGTATCAAAAAGCTCTAATGAAATTACAAACGGACTAAATTATTATTATGGTGGTTATAACGGAGGAGCCTGGGATAGCTTAAATAATGTTTCAGGTGTCTTAACAGTTTCATCAGTTCCTGATACTGTAATTGATTGGGCAAATTTGCAATGGCCTCCTCAAGTTAATCTTGTAAATGAATTAGAGTTTACTGTGTATGGACAGGTTTATGAATCCGGAGTGACTGACGGTGAAGGACAAGGTGCAGGAATTGAAGTTTGGTTCGGGCTTAACTTGGAAAATACTGATCCAAGTACATGGGATGCGTCAGCTTGGACAAACGGAATTTTCAATGTTGACGTGGGAAATAACGACGAATACATGGCTACATTAAGCATTGGTGAATTGTTAAAAGAAATTGAAATATTACCATTTTCATTTTACTATGCAGCACGATACAGATTAAATAACGGTGACTATTACTATGGAGCATTCCAAGGCGGAGCTTGGGATGGTGTTAATAATGTAAACGGTGAAGGACTATTTAGCTTACCTGATATTTCATCTATCGGATGGTGCAATTTACAATGGCCGCCGTTAATGTCATTTGTTGAAGGTGAAAGCGGGACTGTCTATGCTCAGCTATGGATTGATGGAGTTACTTCCGTGCCTGGTGCAACCGAAGGAATACCGGCTTACATTGGTGTTCACACAGAAAATGTTCATCCGTCTCAATGGCCTGTTGAAGCATGGATTCCAGCAATTTTTAATGATGATGTAGGTAATAACGATGAATTTATGGCTGAAATTGGAGCTAATCTTACACCCGGAACTTATTATTATGCAAGTCGTTTTGTTCCCGGTGGTGTAAAATCATTTTACGGTGGATATAATGCCGGCGGTGGTGGTTTCTGGGATGGTGTTAATAATGTCTCCGGTGTGTTAACAATTAATCCAATCGGTGGGCCGACTGTTGATTGGTGTAATTTGCAATGGCCTTCTGATGGAAATATTCAGGAAGGAAATGAATTTATTGTTTATGCTCAAACATGGATACAAGATGTAACTAGCATACCCGGAGCAACACCGGGCTTATCGGCTTGGATTGGAGTAAGCACAGAAAATTCCGATCCATCTACGTGGGATGAAAATGCTTGGAAGTCAGCAGCATTTAATGTTGATGCGGGTAACAATGACGAATTTATGGCAGATATCGGTTCTTCACTTTCAGGCGGAACATACTATTATGCAAGTCGTTTCCAAATTGAAGATGGAAGTTTTTCATATGGCGGTTATAATGTAGGTGGTGGTGGATTCTGGGACGGTACAAACAATGTTTCCGGAACCTTAGTTGTTGATCCTTCAACTTCTGTTGATGAAGATAAAATTCCCACCGAATATGCACTGAGTCAAAATTATCCGAATCCGTTTAATCCGACTACGACTATTAGTTTTAGTCTTCCATTCCGAAGTAATGTTGTGTTGAAAATTTACAACATTATGGGTGAAGAAATCGCGAATTTGGCAAACAACACATTTGAAGCCGGCGTCCATTCATTAAAGTGGGATGCCGCAAATTATGCATCCGGTTTATATATATTAAGAATTGAAGCCGTATCAAACGAAAAGAATTTTGTTGATATGAAAAAGATGATGCTGGTTAAGTAAGGATATTTAGATTTACCAAAAACCCAACTTCTCAAAGAAGTTGGGTTTTTTTATATCAATTCCCTCAACGAAATTTTCAATATATTTTCTTTCGAAAGCACTTCTCGAGGACATTTACGATTATCAATGAAATGAAATTAAAAAACATAATTGCTAAATTTGAATTATTAAATTCACTTAGATTAATTTTACTTTCTTGGCGGAGTATTATAAGTACTATCAAACTGAAAAATGAAAACTAGGTTTAACATAAAAACACATTCGGCATTAATCTCCTTTTTCCATTTGACTTTTGCCTTTATCCTTTGTCCTTTATCCTTTATACTTGTTTCCTGTAACACAACCGAACCTCCGCCGGATAACGATAAACCAAAACCAACTTTATCTCTTTCACTTGATGATACATCACCTACTGAAGTTTGGCTTAATCTTACAACAACGGACTTAGAACTACCCAATGAAAT
>QZJX01000116.1 GCA_003599395.1 Ignavibacteriales bacterium
CATGTTTATTAAATATAAGTAAGATCCCGCACACGACCTCTATCCATGGTAAAGCGATCGCAAAAAAGTTTATAAATATGTTAGGTAATAATTGATAGTTTTCAATAGATTCGGAGAATCCGGATGGATCGGCAATTTTTTCAATTCCCGCAAGAATGAAGATGTACCCGATAAAAAATTTAGCAGTCCACAGAATGTATTTATTTGTTAAATGTTTCATTAAAATTCACCTCCAAATTCAACGGGGTAACCGGCGTCACGCCAAGTCTCCCAACCTTCTTCAAACACAAACAATGATTTATATCCGAGTTTTAAAAGTTCAACGGCTACTTTTTTGCTTAATCCGCAGTCATCGCTGGAGCAATAAAGAATTAATGATTCATCTTTCGATAACAAAGAAAGCGAATTATGTTGTGGAGAGAATTCAACTTCCGGTAGATTAATTGAACCTAATACATGACCATCGGAATAATCCCACTGATCACGAACATCGACAAATTTTATACCTTTGTTATATAGCTTAAATGCGTTCTCCAAATCTATCAGTTTGATGTTTGTAAAATCGAGACCGCCTGTATTATTTATAGTTATCTCATTTTCATCATAAACTCCAAATTCTATAACTTCTTTTACTAAAGGAATACCATTTGGAGAAAGATAATTATAAGTAAAACCCAGAAAGAGAGAAACTAATACAATGTATAACAGAGACTTCCATCTAATATTGTTTAGCATGAGTAATCTTCTATTGTTAATTTTGTTAAATTGAAAAGTATAAAAAATTATTGAGTGTTAAAATGAAATTAGAAAACAAAAATGTGGTTGTAACAGGCGGGGCTATGGGAATTGGTCTTGCGACGACTAAAAGACTTTTAGAAGAAGGTTGTAAAGTAAACGTATGGGATATAAATGAGGGCGCAATAGAAAATGCCAGGAGAGAATTGCTAAAGTATTCAGATCGACTTTTCTTTCACAAATGTGACGTTACTAATAAAAACGAAGTATATTCAATGGCTGTTGCAGCTAAAAGTGAAATGGGTAAAGTAGATATTGTGATAAACAATGCGGGATTTGTAAAAGGCGGTTACTTAAATGAAGTAAGTGATGACGCATGGGAACAGACAATTGATGTAAATTTGACTTCATTGATTTACACTACAAAAGCATTTATTGATGATATGTATGAAAGAAATGAAGGATTTTTTGTAAACATTTCTTCAGCATCCAGTATGCTAGGTGTTTCAGAAATGGCTGTATATACTGCTACAAAATGGGCGGTTTGGGGTTTCACCGAATCCATGAGATTTGAAGCTCTTACTAAAAATAAAAAGGGTGTAAAGTTTAGTTCAATTCACCCGAGTTATTTAGCCGAAGGTATGTTTGAAGGTGCAAAACTTAATTTTCTCGGCAATTTAATTGTACCGCTAGTAAAATCACATGATGTAATTGCCAATGCAATTGTTAATGACGCACTTAAAAAAGAAAAGTCATGTATAAAGCGACCGCGAACTGTCCGGCTTGCTGTTTTGTTCAGAGGAATTTTACCTGACAAACTTTTTCAAAAAGTTATTGTGATGCTCGGTATTCATAAAAGTATGAGTGGTTGGAAGGGAAGAGGTTAGAAGCAATTTCTAAATTCTAAATCCTAATTTCTAAACAATACTGAAATCCGAAATGCAGTAAAAAAAACTTGGGGATTACTCTGTCAATCTTCAACTTGGATTGAATTATTAGGGATTTCCGGTTTAACCAGCAGCACATTCTCTTTTTGCATCATGACTTTGCCCGGCTCCATACCTTTGCGTTTTGTAACAAATTTAGCAAATGTATATGCGACCGGTGCGGTTCCGGCAGTTTTAGCTTTGCTGAAATATGCTGCAATGGATGCAGCATTTTTTATAATATTTTTTGGTACACCTTCCTTGGGATTGTCAACTCTAAGAAGCACGTGTGAGCCAGCATAACCACGTGCATGAAACCAATAATCATTTTGTTTTGCAAATTTTGTTGAAAGATAATCATTGCTTTTACTGTCGCGCCCGACAAATACATGATATTTATTTTCGATAATGAAATGTCGGAATTTCATTTGTGGTTCATTTTTCTCAATCACTTTCACATCCTTTAAGCCAAGTTTTTCTTTTAACGAAATTAATTTAGAAAGGTCATCACAATTTTCAAATTCATTTTTTAACTCAAGCAAATTATTGTAAGTGGATTCAGCCGAGTTAAATAATTCAATGGACTTGGTATAATTTATATTCTCGCCGCGTGCCTTGTCATAATAATAATCAACATTTTGTTTGGGGGAGAGTTTATCATTTAGTGGAATTTTATATATCTCTTCACTTGAAAAATCTTTAAGCGATATTTCCGTCATTCCTTTTTTAATATTACCCAAATTCGAAATCAACAAATCAGCATACATTCTGTACAAATCCTCTTTAGAACCTTCATCAACTCTTCGTTTCAGACTATTAAGTTTATTCGAATAGATCGACAATTCTTTTTCAAGATATTTAGATATTTCTTTTTTTAATCTTTGTTCTCGAGAAAGCTTGTTACCTACTGATAGTAATTTCAGCAATGCATCTTGATAATTATCATATTCAAAAACTTCAGAATCTCTTGAAAGAGAAATAAATCCGGACGGTACAAACACATATCTGTTTAGATCATTAGAATAAAATATTTGAATAGGATCATTATTTATTTGCGAGAGAATTCTCATCAGAATTTCTTTTTGCTGAATGAAATCATTAGACGAAGTTCGAGCTTTCAATTCATTAAGAATATCTTTAGTTAAATAGGAAAATGATTTCTTAAGTTCATCTAAACTTTGTATCTCACTTTTGATCTCAGGGAGATTAAAGGAAGTATTATAGCTTTGTGAATTTAGATCATCTAAAAGTTCATTTTCATTGATGCGCTTAACCTTTCTAAAAAATTCTGGTTCTCCAATTACCGGCATGGCAATCACATTTGAAATTGTTCCTCTTATCGGAATTAGTAGGTAAATATTATCGCAGACAATCTTTATTATTCTATCGCTTTCTGCAATTTGAATATTCTTGATTTTAGTCGGTAAGAATTCAGTAAAAAAATTAGCAACATTCTTTCGTGCTTTTCTATGTTCATCTTTTATAATTAAATAAGGTTCGGATTGATTAATTGAAACAACTAAATGGCGATATTCATTTTCTTCGGTTGGAATATGAAAGTAAAGAGTTTCCTTTTCTTGAGTGAAGACTTCATAAATATTTGATCCGATTAATTTTTCGCTTAATTCAATTACTGCACGATTTAGATAGAAGTAGTTTTTATACATTATAGTAAGTTATTTAAAATATTGAAGTGATTCTAAGAGTAACCTTCTTAACTTAGAATGATATTGATAATTGAATTTACGTTCTTTCGCTCTGTGTTAAATCAAACACGGATTTGAATAATTCCAAATCATTAACACTCATAGTTATATTTCGTCTTGACTTTACGATTTTGGCGACTTCAATTGCTTTTCTTAAATGATATTCTCTAAATCCATCGGCACCACCCCAGCTAAAAGAGGGAATATATTTTGGAGGGAATCCACTTCCATAAATATTGCAAGAAACACCAATTACAGTTCCGGTATTAAATGCAGTATTAATTGCACATTTTGAATGATCACCCATAATTAATCCCATAAAATTTGTGCCTGTATCAACTTCATGACCGTTGAGCATGACTTTAATTCTGCTGTAATCATTTTTAAGATCAGAGTTATTTGAACTTGCTCCGATATTTATCCACGAACCTAAATAAGCATGACCAAGAAATCCCTCGTGCTGCTTGTTTGAGTAAGAGTGAATTATACTATTTTCTATTTCACCACCGACTTTGCAGACAGGTCCTATTGTAGTATTATGATAAATTTGTGAGTTAGCTTTTACTATTGACCTTTTACCGATGTAACTCGGACCAACAATGTAAGTGTTCGGAAATATCGTTACTTCATCATCAATATAAATTGGTCCTTCGGAAGCATCGAGCACAACATTAGGTTTAATCGTTACATTTTCGCCAATAAAAATATTTTCCTCTTTAATAAAGTGAACACCCGAAAAATCATTTTCATTTTTCTTTATAGAAATTAATGCAATATCGTTGATAATTTCTTCGCCATTTTTTTGAATTAGATGCCAAGGATATTCAAAAAGATAAGCATCAATCTCGGTTTGTCTGCACTTCAATTTAGAAAAATCTGATAGAAAATCTTTATTGTTTTCAATCAATAATGATATGTTTTCATTACTTAATCTTGCGGCGATAATATCATTGTTATTGATAAATACTTCATCCTCGTCTTGCGAGATAAGAATTTCAAAGATATCCGCAGAGGGAAGCAGTCGTCCATTTATAAATAGTATATGAGAAGCATCGAATGAATTTATTTTATAAGCTTTTTTTTCTTCTCTCAAATAATTTGCAAGGTATTTTCTGGAGTGCAAAATAATATTTGATGTCTGAGAATATTTTTCAATTTTTTCTGCGATTGTAAGAACTCCACATCGCAAATCATATACCGGACGGAAATAGGTGAGAGGTAAAAAATTTTTGAATTTAGCATCTTCGAAAATGCAGATGGTTGTATTCATATCATCCTCAATAACTGATTTTCAAAGATAATTCATTACATTATTAAGTACCAACTATTGTATTTGTTATTGAGATTTTGGTTTGATATATTTCGAAAACTTTTACACAGAGTTGGAACATTAGTGAGTATTTATCGCAGTATTTTGACTTATACCTTTCAATTTACAATTCAATTTTTCTCCGAATTAGTTCACAATTTGACTAATAATATAAATCTCAGGAGGTAAAATGTTCAAAGGACACCCGAAGGGGCTTTATGTACTCTTCTTTACTGAAATGTGGGAACGATTCGGGTTCTACACAATGCTTGCAATTTTTGTCCTTTATCTACAGGAAAATTTTAAGTGGGATGCCGCTACCGTAACAAATATTTACGGAGTATTTCTTGCAGCGGTTTATTTCACTCCAATCTTAGGCGGATGGATTGCTGATAATTTATTAGGGTATGGAAAAACAATTACGCTCGGTGCAATCACCATGGGCATAGGTTATGCATTGATGGCTATACCTACCACTTCAGAATTTCAACTTTATGCCGCACTTGGTGTTGTAGCTATTGGTAATGGATTATTTAAAGCGAATATCTCGGTACTTGTTGGAAATCTTTATGCTCACAAAGATGGGTCTCTGAAAGATGCTGGTTATAATATTTTCTATATGGGAATCAATATCGGCGCTTTCTATGCCCCAATAGCAGCTTCTTCAATCAAACAATTTTTTATTGAAAACTTTGGTACTTCACTTGCTCATGGTTATAATGCTGGTTTTGCTGTTGCAGCAATTGGTATGCTTCTTTCGTTAATAATATTTTTAGTTTGGAAAAAGTATTATAAAGATGCCGATTATCAGTCTAAGAACCGTAAAGATGATGATAAGGATATAGTCCTTACCAAAGAACAGGAAAAGTTAAGAATATTTGCATTAATGACAGTATTCACTATTGTAATTTTCTTCTGGATGGCATTCCATCAAAATGGCGCAGCGCTTACATTATTCGCCAGAGATTACATCACACCAACAGTAGGAAAATTCACTTACTTGCTGTTTGATGTTCTTGCATTACATGGTTTATTAGCCATACTTCTTGGAGGAGCAACGGCAATAAGTAAAGGCAGTAGTTCTAGAACCAGAGGTATTGGTGGTATATTTGCTGTTATTGGATTAATAATTGTGATAATTAAAATAAATTCTTTATCCGATCAAAATAGCATTGCTCCTGAACAGTTTGCTTATTTCAATCCAATGTTCATTGTTTTGATGACACCGCTAGTAGTTGCATTTTTTAGATTTCTTAATAAAAGAGGAATTGAGCCTTCGTCACCTGCAAAAATTGGTATAGGAATGTTATTAACTGCTGCGGCGTTTATGATTATGATGGTAGCTTCTTTAGGTTTACCAGGTGTATATTCTCTTAATGAAGGTACATCGGCAATTACAGTTTCTCCGTTCTGGTTAATCTCAACATATTTTGTCGTAACAATTGGTGAACTTCACTTAAGTCCAATGGGATTGTCATTTGTTTCGAAAACCGCACCACCTAGAATGAAAGGATTAATGATGGGTCTGTGGTTCGGCGCAACAGCTGTTGGTAATTATTTATCTGGATTTGTCGGAAGGTTCTATCAGAATTGGGAAGTTTGGCAATTCTTTGCATTGCTTGTTGTTACTTCGATTATAGCAGCAATATTTGTAAGAATTTTCTTAAACAAACTTAAACGCGCTACACAATAATTTTAATAAGCCCGTCACTCGACGGGCTTTTTTATTAAAATATTTCTTAAATTTCGTAATCATTAATGCAATTCATAAATGGACTTTTTAAACAAAAAAATAATAAAATACCCAATAATTCTAATTGCAGCAGGAATTATACTTTTAATTCTTTTTGATAAAGTATTTATGCCTTGGTATGTATCTGCAGATGAAGTTATTGTCCCAGATTTTGTTGGTCAACCCAAGGTAAATGCAATAGAAGCACTAAAACAGTTAAACTTGCAACCTATTGAAGAAGGCCCGAAATACGATGAACAATTTCCAAAAGATCACGTAATTTTTCATATTCCTGAACCCGGTTCAAAAGTTAAAGTCGGTAGGCGAGTTTACTTATATATTAGTGGCGGCGAACCATTAATAAAAATGCCACAATTATTAGGCAAAACTATTCGTGATGCAAAAATTACAATCGAACGTTTAGGATTAGAAGTTGACACAGTTATAAATGTTAGATCAGAATTCCCTGCAAGAACTGTGGTTGAACAAAACATAAATGAGGGTGAATTTGTAGCAAAAGGTAAAACGATTACATTAAAAATTAGCATCGGACCTCAGCTCGGAATGGTTCGTGTTCCGAATTTAATTGCTAAATCACTAACTGAAGCTGAAAGGATGTTAAGAGAATTATCTTTAAGAATAGGAAAAAAAACTTATTTGGCATCACCAAATCTTCTCCCAAACACAATAATAGATCAGTACCCGAGCGAAGATAAACTGGTAAATTACGGTGACAGTGTTGATGTTGTAATAACTCAGAGTAGATAAATGAAAAGATTATTGGCCCCATCTATATTATCGGCAAATTTTGCGAATCTAGAAAAAGAAATTCGTAAGGTTGAAATGGCTGGTGTCGATTTGATACATTGTGATATTATGGATGGTAAGTTTGTCCCGAATATTACCTTCGGACCTATTGTAATACAGGCTCTTAAAAAAATAACTCGTTTACCACTCGATGTTCATTTAATGATTGAGAAACCAGAAAAATTCTTGGAAGATTTTGTTTCTGCGGGAGCTAATATATTGACAGTACATCAAGAAGTCGTTATTCATTTACACAGAACTGTCCAAAACATTAAAGAACTAGGTGCCAAAGCCGGAGTTTCCATTAATCCTTCAACTCCTTTGAATCACTTAAATGAAATTTTAGAATATGTGGATTTAGTTTTAATTATGTCGGTTAATCCGGGATTTGGCGGACAAAAATTTATCGAAAGTTCGTTGAGAAAAATTCGCGATTTAAAAATGTTACGTGAGGAAAGAAATCTCAATTTTTTAATCGAAGTTGATGGGGGAGTCGATACAAAATCAGTTAAGTTGTTAAAAGATGCTGGTACTGACGTGTTTGTCGCCGGATCGGCAATCTTTGGTAAAGATAATACTACAGCAGCAGCACTTGAATTGAAAAATTTAATTTCATAAAATTAGTTTTACCTACCACAGAAAATCTTAATATTTTTGCTTATTTTAAGCTTTTAATTCGAGTCAATCAATATGAATTTTGAGAGAATAAATTGGTAATACATCTTGTCCAGATAAATATTCCTTATGTATTTAAGAGATATTCTAAAAAATACAATATCTACAGAGATCTATACGAAATAGATTTATTAGGACTCGAATTAAGAAGTATTGATGAAAAACTTGCAGAACAAACTCGCCACATTATATTCAGAAATAAGGAAATTTGTTATTTAAATAAAATTGAAGATGATTCTAAGGTGGATCTTCTCATTCTTGGTTCCTTTGCTATTTTTAGAGAATTATCAAAAGATATTACTGCAACCGGTAATGAAGATTTAGGCTATAAAATTGGCTCAGTCCTTAATAACTATTCAAACAAGAATAAACAATCTATAAAAATTGCATCTCAAAATATTTCCTTAACGGATCCTCAAGTAATGGGAATTGTTAATGTAACCCCGGATTCATTTTCTGATGGAGGGAAATATTATGACACAAAATTAGCAATTGAACATGCCTTGGAGTTAATTGAATTAGGAGCATGCATAATTGATGTCGGTGGAGAATCAACACGCCCGAATGCTCAACCGGTTGATGAAAAGGAAGAATTAAAACGCGTAATTCCTGTGATTGAGGGAATCAAGTCACATAAACAAAATACATTGATTTCAATCGATACTACAAAATCAATTGTTGCTTCTGAAGCAATTTCTGCCGGGGCCTCAATTGTTAATGATATTAGCGCAATGACATTTGATAAAAAAATGAAAAATGTAATTGCTGAAAAAAAAGCAACCGCAGTCATTATGCATATGAAAGGGACGCCTACTGATATGCAGAAAAATCCCTACTACGATGATGTTATTTTAGAAATTTACGATTATTTAAATGAACGGATCAAATTTGCTGATAAAAATGGTATATCTAAAATTATTATTGATCCGGGAATAGGTTTTGGTAAAAGAATTGAAGACAATTATGAGATTTTAAACAGACTCAAAGAGTTTAGGGGATTAAATAAACCATTACTTGTCGGTCTTTCTAAAAAATCATTTTTAGGAAAAAGTTTAAATCTTGAAATCGATGAAAGAAAAGAATCAACATTAGTTGCAGAAACATTAGCTTTAAGTAATGGTGCAGATTTAATAAGAACTCATGAAGTAGAACAAACTTTAACTTCACTACAAATTTTAAAAAAGACAGCTTCTTCGGAATACAATCTACATGTGGGAAATATTTAAAATAGGATTTTTATCCGTAACCTTATTAGATGTTTTGGATATCGCTATCGTATCCTTTATTATCTATAAACTTTATACGGTTATTAGAGGAACAATAGCTTCACAAATATTTATTGGATTGGTTGTTGTTCTTTTGCTTTCGTTTATTGCACAAGCAGCTAATTTCAAAGCACTCGGTTGGTTACTGCAGTTAGTAACAGATATTTGGGTAATCGCATTTATTATACTTTTCCAACCCGAAATTAGAAGATTGCTTGTACTGGTAGGAAGAAACCCTATTGTCAGGTTGTTTATAAAAAGTGACGAGAAAAATGTTGCGGATATTATAACTGATGCAGCCTTTGAGATGGCTCAATATCAACACGGTGCGTTAATAGTATTGGTTAGAACAGCCGGAATTAGAGGTGTCGTTGAAACCGGTGAAGTAATAAATGCCAGAACAAATAAAAATTTGTTAAGAACGATATTTTTTCCAAGATCACCTTTACACGATGGTGCAGTGATCATTAAAAATGACATAATAGAAGCAGCAAGATGTACACTTCCATTATCGCAAAGCACCGAATTGAATGGGATTGCATTAGGAATGAGACACAGAGCCGGACTCGGTATTACAGAACAAGCAGATGTTATAAGTGTAATAGTTTCTGAAGAAACCGGGGGAATTGCTATGGCACAAGAAGGAAAATTAATTAGAGGGCTTTCTAAAGAGGCACTTCGTACTAAACTTACGGAGAGTTTAAAAGTCTCAAAAGATAAAGGTTGGAAAGGATTATTTGAACAATTTGTGAAAGGAAAGTCTTAATTGATTACATACATTACGTTAAATAAGATTTGAGGTACAAGATGAAATTAAAATACTTTGCTCATTCAGCTTTCATGATTACAACCGGTGATGGTAAAAAAATATTAATCGATCCATTCCTTGATGGTAATCCAAATTCAAATGTTAAGATCGGA